>JAHIMF010000068.1 GCA_018896645.1 Patescibacteria group bacterium
CGGTCCGTAACTACAACAAAAGTGAAATTGCCGGTCAGTTTACGAAATACCTTTTGAGACAAGAAAACCATTGAATACGACTTGCCGGACCCTTGCGTGTGCCAGAAAACGCCGAGGCGGCCTTTGTTCTTATCCCTATTCTTCACTTCTTCAAAAGCCCGATTCACTCCGAAATACTGGAAGTAGCGGGCGATCGCTTTGATACGCTCTCCGCGGGAGTCATCAAAAAGAATAAAGTTCTCAATAATATCTAAAAGTCGCGACGGCTCGCATGTCCCCTTGATGACAGTCTCCAAACTTACTTTTCCGATTTCTTTCTCGTCTTTGATTTTTTTCCATTCGTTAAAATGCTCATACGCGCCGGTGAGGGTGCCGACTTTGCTTTCTATGCCGTTGGAAATGATGATAAAAGCGTTATACCAAAAGAGCTGGGGAATGGTGTCTTTGTAATCCCGGATGTTTTGCTGATAGGCATTGCGGAGATTTTTGTGCGATGCTTTGAGTTCAATAAGAACCAGAGGTAAGCCGTTTACAAAACCGATCAAATCCGGCCGGCGCTTGTGCAATTCGCCGGTAATCCAGAGCTGGGAAACCAGCATAAAGTGGTTTGCCTTCGGATTTTCAAAATCAATAACTTTTACCGTTTCGGTTTGCTGTTCACCTTTTTCATTTTCCGTCTCAACTTTTACGCCACCTTTAAGCAACTGCCACACTTCATGGTTAGCGTTAACCATGCTCATTGCCGAGCGATCTTTTATCATTTCATCAATCGCAAGGTTTAACGCTTCAGTAGACACATTGGGGTTGAGCTTCACCAAAGCGATTTTGAGATAATTCATCAGCACCACCTCTCCCGGATTCTCCCGTCCAAACTCCGCGTCCATTTCGCCAGAATACGCATTGGCAAAATTATCAACACCCCAAAGCTCGCCAAAAATCTTGACGGCGGTCTGCTCTATTAATTTGTCTTCAGAAAATTCGTTCATAATTTAAAATGGAATATCTTCAGGATCGACACTCACGACTTCTGTTTCCAAAAAAGCACCTTGCAGTTTTGACCATTCATCTTCTGCAAATCGTCCAGCATTTGAAAGAACGTACTTTTCATAAAATCTTTTCACGTCTGGATCTTTGGCTATCCAAGCAACCTGTGAGTTCATAAGTGCAGCTCTACCAATATTTTTTACCTGATCTTCAGAAAAGTTTATAAACTTAGATAATCTTTTTATAATTTCGTGGGTTGTGGAAAAATTTGGGCTTTCAAACAACTCTTGGATAAGCTTGTCTTTCTCTTCCTCCCATCTCAATTCAATATTGATTTTGTGCTCTTTGAAAAAGGACGTCAAAGAGCGATAAAAGAGAATTTTAGAACTTT
The DNA here is from genome assembly GCA_018896645.1 of Patescibacteria group bacterium. Classification (NCBI taxonomy): domain Bacteria; species Patescibacteria group bacterium. The sequence goes on from JAHIMF010000068.1 coordinate 1,376, forward strand.
TAACTTCTTCCCATTCTTTTACCAGAAATTCCCTCAACTCATTTTCGTTTAGCGGACTTTTATAATCTTTATCTTCACTGATAAGAACAAAATGATTGTCTGATGGAATAAATTTTAACAATGCTTCCCAATTGATTTCGTCCCCGTATAATCCATCCTTCTTCCCAGGCGGATTTCCAACGGCATATCTAGCTTTGGCTTCTTCTAAGACTTTATCAGAATCTATTTCAGTTCCTGCCTCGAATAGTTTTCTGACAATATTATCCGCTTCCAATGAATGTGAGATTATATCTTTCCAAAGTTTCTTGCTTAGAGCGGACTTCTTATCGGCCAACACTTTTTGCGCGTTTTTCACTTCTGTGTACTCAGGATAGCCCTGGCAGATAACAGGCATATCAACTGATATTTTTGACTCTCTAAATTTATTGTAGGCTTCGGCTAATCGTGTTTCTCGATTGCGATCGACTTCCTGCTTGATCTGTTTTGTTGTGAAAAGTTTAATTTCTTCACCTTCTACGAGTTCGACAAGTTGAGCAAGACGTTCAAGGTCTTCGTGATGAAAATCGTAAAAGTTCAGAAAAATATTTGAATCTATAAAAATATAGAGTTGTTGTGATTTTTTCGTCATATTCTTATTTCTCCTGCTACTAATTTCGGCAAAAGCAAATCTCGAGCTTGGCGCAATTTTGAATTTTGCACAAGTAAGTTGTTTAACTTGGCACGAAGCAGAGAAATCTTTTCCTCAAATTTCTTAACTAATTCTTTTGGCGGAATAATAATATTAGTTCCAGTGACCACGCCAGCGCTCGCGCTCTTTCGCGTTGTTCCGCCGGACGCCCCCCGAATGTAATTTTGATATTGATCGGAATTCAGGAAATAGAAAAGGTAATATGGTGAAATTCGTTTGTCTACAATCTCTAGTCGGATTAAATATGAGGCGAACACAGCGTCTATATCCTGTTCTACAATGCCGATTTTACCCGGGTCGGCCATCCTTATGATCACAATGTCGTTTTTTTTGAGCTGATATTTTCCTTTATCCTCGTCCGATATTTTACAATAAGGCACCGCAGACCAATCAATATAACTATTTTTGTTAATGTCTGTTCCTCGCAGGTATTTTGGGCCAATCGGCTTATTGCTCGCTGATTCCGTATAGCCGTATTGCGGTTTAACTATTTCGCTTAATTTTGCATTTTGATTTTTGAATTTTGAATTTTCTACAAACCATTCCTTATAAATCACCTGCGCGATTTCTTCCAAAATTTTAATCCGCTTCATGTTGTTTTCAATCAGATCGTCGTAAGCCGAAAGCACATCGGCGATTTGTTTTTGATCCTCAATTTGTGTAGGTATTCTGAACTCAAGATTTTCTATTTGGCCGCCGCTCATATTTGGTTGTGCAGCTCCATCGGCAAGGCGGTATAAAAGATTGATGGTGTCTTTGTTGCCTAGTAAAGTCCATAAAAAATCTGTATCGATATTTTTAGGACTAATTTTGGCAACGCGCTGATTAAGTAGAGCTTTTTTATTTGATCGAAATTTGCCAACTTTCCCTGCTGTCGCTCCCGTCATTGCAACTAATATGTCTCCGTTGCCGATCAAATACTTTTTGGTTTTTTCATTCAAGGCAGATTTATCAAGATACTCCCCATTTTCTATAGAAACATTCAGGTCATCGGTAATATTTTTAATCTTAACAACTGGTATGTCGCCGTCCTTCTTAAAATCCGAACTCTTAAAAGCAAAACCAGGTAGGACATTTGCGACATCTCCAAGTTTTACCACATGCCAATTTTTAGGTTGTATTTTTGTATTCATAAAATGCCCATTAATCCATAAATTCTTTCCAAAAATACGGCCAAGCTGTTATATGCACGGCTAACAATTTCTTGATCTTGTCCGTCCTCTAAATTCTTACCGCCATGAAAAAGGTTGCAACGAACTTGATATACACAATCCAAATACTCGCACAAAGAACCAAGATTTTGATATCGCTTCTTATGTTTTTCTTTCTCAACTGGATACCGTAAATCTTGAATGAATCCCGTGTTTACCGGTTTTATTTCAATATAGTGCTTAAATTCCTGAAAAGTTTCGGAGTGATTATCCACTAAGCCCACGAAAGAATCCTTGTATTCATCATAAATATTGCGGAGTTGCTGTCGCTCAGATTCCAACAGATGCTCAGCGGCATAAAAGGCGTTAAACGAAATCCAAAGCGAAATAAACCCATCGAAAGAATTTTCTTCTTCCTTTGATTTTTCAAACCATCTTCTTATTAGCTCTCTTTGGTTATCAATCATATATCCAATTTTTTCAAATTCTCAAAAATTTTATTTTCCAATTCGTGGGCTTCTCCAGTTAAACCCTTTAATTCGCTGTGAAGTTTTTTTACTTTTTCTCCGAAATTTCCTTCATCTCCATTTCCATTTTCGGTAACACCAACATACCGGCCGGGATTGAGTGAGTAGCCCGCTTTTTTAACCTCATCTATTGTCGCCACTTTGCAGAGCCCTTTAACATCTTTATATTTCTTCCCATTCTCATTGCGGTAGCTTCGTACGATACTTGCGATCTGCTCTATCTGCTCATTAGTCCAATATCTTTTTACACGGTCATCTGGAATTGGAGTAAAGATGTTGCGCGCATCAATAAAAAGAATCTTGTTCATCCGTTCTTTCGGTTTATTTTTATTAAAAAACCAAAGAGTCACAGAAAGCGGAACATTGTAAAACATGTTGGGGCCAACGGATACCATCACATCCACTAGCCCGTCTTCGATAATTTTTTTGCGAATTTCTTTCTCTCTGTGCCCCGCATCGCCCGCCGCATTAGACATAACAAAGCCAGCCCGTCCGTTTTTGTTTAACGAACTTAGAAAGATTTGAATCCAAACATAGTTACCGTTATCTGATCCTTTGTTTCCCGATCTCGGCAAGCCATATGGGAATCGTGGATCATCCTTTATTCGTTCATAGTCAATACCGCTTACATTGAACGGAGGATTGGCCATCGTGAAGTCAAATTTTCCTAAACTCTTATGCCGGTCCTCGTAATAAGTATTGCCCTCGCGGATATCTCCGGAAAGGCCGTGAATTGCAAGGTTCATTTTTGCGATGCGAACGGTTTGGTCTGTTTTCTCCTGCCCGTAAATCGCGATTTTGCGCGATGCGCCCGCCTTCTGACCATTTTCAAGATGCCGTTTTACGAATTCGTGCGACTGCACAAACATTCCACCGGAACCGCAGGCCGGATCATAAATTCTTCCCTGATACGGTTCAATAATTTCCACAATGAGTTTGACAATGCTTGTCGGCGTGAAAAATTCGCCTCCGCGCGTGCCATCCGCAAGCGCAAATTTGCCAAGAAAATATTCGTAGATTCTGCCAAACGCATCGCCTTCAATATCATCGGGAATCTGATTAAAGTTCTTGAGAAGCGCGATTATGGAACGGTTATCCAACTTTTGAAATGTCTTTGGAAGAATGCCGGCGAGTTCTTTATTTTCCGCTTCAATTTCTTTCATTGCATCATTAGCGGCTTTGCCCATATCCGTTCCTTCCGGCAATTCTATGAGATACGAGAATCTGGCTTTTTCCGGAACAAAAAGCACACCACGCGCGTGATAGTCGGCCGAAGAGGTTGGCCGCTCGCGCGAGACGGAGGCACCGCCATGGCTTTTAGTTTTTTTTGTCTTTTCCTCGGCTATTTCTTTTGCGGTCTTTGAATGTTTTACGCCAGCGAATTTAAGAAAAATCAAACCTAAAACCGGCTCAGCGAATTCATTGAGACGCAACGGCGAATTGGCGCGCATGTGATCTGCCGCCTCCCACAATCTATTTTCTAAATCTTTAATATTTGTCATAACAATTTTTCTTCCTTAAAACTGAAGTGGCTGTTTTTTGCCACAATGACATGATCCAACACTTCAACGCCCATCATTTTGCCGGCCTCTGCTAATCTCTTGGTAACTTCAATGTCGTCTTCGGATGGTTTCGGATCACCGGACGGATGATTATGCGCAACCATTATGCTTGCCGCAGAATGTTGAAGAGCCGGTTCAAAGACCTCCCGCGGATGAACAAGGTTCGCGTTTAAGGTGCCCATTGAAATCGTTTCTTTATGAACCATCTCATTTTTTGCATTGAGATAGAGAGCGACAAAATGCTCCCTTTTGTTTTGGCGCAAATCGGTCAGTTGAGCAACCACATCTTTCGGAGTAACAATCGTCGGCAAGTTCGTGTCATTAACTTCCAATGCACGCTTTGAGAGCTCAAAAGCGGCCAGAAGCGTTGTGGCTTTGGCAGAATCAATGCCACTGATTTTTACCAAATCCTGATAAGTCATTTGCAAAAGCCGCTTCTTGGAATACTTGGATAAAATCTGCGAAGCGATTTCAATGACATTCTTTCCGGCCTTGCCGGTCCGAAGCAGAATAGCCAAAAGCTCCGAATCCTTAAGATTTTCGGCTCCCTTGGCCACCAGTTTCTCCCGCGGCCGTTCAATTTTTGGTAAATCTTTTATTTTCATTTTATTTCAATAAATCATCTAACTCGCAAGAAAGCAGAGTCGACTTATTAAGCACAATCTGCTCTTTCTGGTTTAAATTGTCAGCGGTCATTCTAATAACTTTAGTAATTATACTATCGCCTAACATAATTCTGTTTGTTTTCTTAAAATATTTTTCAGTTTTCTGATAGAAAAGTGTTGCGTAAAGCTTTAATTTTTCCTGAGACGGCGGGTGGCTGGTTGAGCCGGTGCTGGTGAATTCAATTATCTCGCTTACTTTTTTATCCTCTTTGATTGTCAAATCTCCTCCACGAAACATAATCCAGTAATCGCTAAGGACATAGACAACCCGCACCGGGCGATCGTCCTCGGTTTTGTATGTGTAAATGAAGTGAAAATTATCCGGCATTAGATCGTGATGCACCCTGACATGCTCGAGCTCTGTTACGGTACAAATTTTATACGCATCAAAAAGCCGCAAATAACTCTCCCGCCAATTTTTAAGCCAGTTTTCAATATAAGGACGGTTTACAAAAAGCGGCACAAGGTCCTGTTTCAAATTTTTATCACTCACTTTATTCGTCTGAAGGGTAAGCTTATCAAAAAGAGCCCGAGGATCTTTTATATCAATGCCTTTGGCGATAAGATAGTCAAAATCCGGCGCTACCTTTTTGTTCATATACCAAAGTAAATCATAGATATCGCGCCCTTTTTCTTCATAAACCGCTTCTCCTACGCCCCGAGTACCGCGCAGAAAAATTGCGGCAATTTTACTCGCCATCAATGCAGACATATTATAAGTGACAATTACGAAAGAAAGCTGATCCTGATTTATGGGTCTGCGCTCTTGAACCGTTTTGGGCGCGACAAAATGATTCAGGTCAATTTTGATATGAACCTGTTTTGAGGGATGACCGAAACTTAACTCTTCTCCGACATGAAATTTTAGAAGCAACCCTCTGCCAGTAGTTATTTTTATTGTTAGGAAGTCAGTCCCAACGCCGTATGTATTTTTGAAGTGTTCTTCAATTTCATTCTTCAGCTCCTCTAAAAACTTTCTGGTGATTACATGAGATACCTCAAAATCTAAATCAACCGACATGCGATCAAGTCCGTGAATAATACGGAGAGCAGAACCGCCATACATAATCCATTTACTATATTCCGGGTGGTGATAAATAAAATTAAGCGCGTAAAACTGCAACTCTTCTTTAAGAGCGTTACGGCGCGTTTCGGCGTCAAGTTCTTCGTAAGCGGCAAGGTCGTCAAGTTTCCGTTTTAATGTAGTAATAATCTGCTCACTCATGTTTAAGATATTTATTAGTCATTGTATAAAATTTGTCCTGCTCGTTTTTATCCATTTCATTAATGTCTATTCTCAACTCTTCAATGAGCGGTTTGATATTTTCTGTCTTAATTCCGCGAAACTGATGAGTTTTGAAATAGAGTAAATCAAACAATGCCTTGGCCGGGGAGGCGATAAAAAAATTAAACTTTCCTTCAACCGAAGAAAAATCCATAAACAACTCTTTCTGAATTGACCGATAGGAAAAACTGCCTATTTTTGTGTCGTAAGTTCTGGTTGGCTTTTGAGTCACAGAGGTAATGCCGTGTATTGATTCGGTCGTGAGATTATAATACTGCAACGCAGTCCACGAACTTACATACGAGGGCTTACGGATAATGTTTGATAGATAAAATAAGTAAGATATATCGGCTTTATTTTTGTTATAAAAATCTACGGATATATACAGTTCTCTTTTTAACTTAAAAATTTCTTTGTACTTCAAAAACCGGCTGATGTAGGTATCAACCGTAGTATCTTTAAGCCCTAACTGACTGCTAAGCTGATGGACGGTGTCCTTACTGAAATGGGGCAGGTTTTTTAGCTGTTCTAAAAGGTTTTTTCTGCTTTTCATATCTATGACATTAGTGTATCAGATGTGAAATATGCTGTCAATAGACAAGCATACAAAAAAGCCCCTGATGGGCTGAAACGCCAATATCTGGGGCTGTTCTAGGATAAATTTATGGTTCAGGACAAGCAAATACAACAAGCTGTTCCGACTGATTTAATCCTTAGATTACAGCCCGACTTCGCTAAAGCTACGACGGACAAGGAAGAATCTAAGGTTCTGATAAGAAAAGACTGACTCCGGGGGGTGGGACTTTCACCCCGCACCAAAAGATTGTAAGAGATAAACCTGTCTAAGCTCCCGGGGTCGGATTCGAACCGACAACCAATTGATTAACAGTCAACTGCTCTGCCGTTGAGCTACCCGGGAGCTTAGCTTTTTATCTCAATCCATGGATATAACTTTGGTGCGGGATGCCGATTGAGCTACCCCCGAACGAAATTTACTATTTACTATTCAAAAATAAAATGCAACAAAAATCAAACCTAAAATAAATAATAAATAGTAAATAATAAATAACTTAGTAGTCCTTCAACTTGCTCATCCCCTCATCTTCTTTAATCCTCTCCAAGGCTTTGGCTTCAATCTGCCTAATGCGCTCGCGGGTAACGCCAAACTCCTGACCCACTTCTTCCAGGGTGTGGGCGACGCCATCAGTCAAACCAAAACGCATTTCTAAAATCTTTTGCTCGCGCTGGGTTAGGCCGGATATCACGTCTTTTACATGATTTTTTAATAACTGCAAAGCTGCCACCCTATCCGGAGTAATAGTCCTTTCATCCTTAATAAAATCTCCTAAAGTACTGTCTTTATCATTATCATCCTCACCGACCGAGGTTTCCAACGAGACGGTATCTTGAGAAATTTTAATGATATGCCTGATTTTATCTATATCCTCGCCCATCTCGGTTGCGATCTCCTCTGGCAAGGGCTCCCGGCCCAAATCTTGAATTAGACGTCGCTCAATTTGTTGAAATTTGTTAATAGATTCCACCATATGAACCGGTACCCGAATAGTCCGCGACTGGTCCGCAATGGCCCGAGTAATTGCCTGACGAATCCACCAAGTAGCGTAAGTGGAAAATTTATATCCCCGGCGGTAATCAAATTTTTCCACAGCCCGAAATAAGCCAATATTGCCTTCTTGGATCAAATCCAAAAGCGAGGGGTTTCTCCCAGCAAATTTTTTAGCTATACTCACTACCAAACGTAAATTTGCCTCCACCAGTTTTTTGGTGGCTTCCATGTCATTCTTTTCTTTAGCCTTAGCAAATTTAACTTCTTCTTCGGGTGTTAACAAAGGGACCTTGCCAATCTCGCGCAGATACATTTGAATCGAATCCTGAGAAATATCACCCAAATCAAAACCAAGAATTTTCCGTTGTTTTTCTTCCTTGCTTAAGGCTTTGCTTTTTCCCTTTTTTCCTCCAGACTCTTCTTCTCTTGATGTTTCTGCTAGATGCTTATCCAAAAACCCCTCCTTAGTCTCTACTACTTGCACACCCTGCCGGTCTAATTCGTCTAAATACTCCTCGTACTTTTCTAAATAGTCTTCAATGTCCGGAAAAAAATGTAAAACCTCGTCTTCAGTAATAAAATTCCTCATCCTTCCTTTGAGTATCAACCGGCCCGCCTCTTCCTTGGGCCAACGCGCCCTCTTGTATCGCTCTCTTTTTACAACGCGAGTGATCTTCCTAGGCTTTTTAATAACCCTCCCCACGCCTTTCCTACCCATTGCTTTCTGGTCTGTTCGTTGAATTTGTTTTCTTGCTTCTTTGCTTTTTTGCCTTTTTGATAAGGCAATTGACCTTTTAGAAATTTTTTTCTTTTTTGAAGACCCCGGGCGGCCTGTCCCGCCCTCGGCTCCGAGGCTCGGGCTCGAGGAGAGCTTGGTCGATGGATGCCGAGGGGTCAAAGACTTCGAGACTTTGCTTTGAGCTCGATTTTTTTTCTTTTTTTTGAGCACAAATATTATATTTAAAATTTATCCAAAATTTTTTAAATCATTAATCAACTCGTTAAATCTTCGGCTCAAGCGCTCAATTTCATCTTCTTGTTTCTCTGACTCGGCCCGGCGCAAGGACTGCTCTATTCCCTTTAGCTGGCGGACAGCCCAATTTCGTTTTAACCCGCGAATCAAACGTTCAGTCTCGCGCATAATCACTTCAATGTCTTCATTTAGAAATTCTTTTTCAGCTAACAATACCAAAACATCAGAGTAATCTCCAGTTTCCTCTGATAAGTCTTTTTTAAATTCATTATAGTTAAATAACTCAACTCCTTGATTGTTTTCCGGTTCTATTTGAATGTTCTCATTATAATACATTTTTAATTTTTTTGCAAATTCTTTCAATCTTTCTTCGGGGAATATTGCCAAATCGACTTTTTTAAGCCAAATGCCCAGGCTTTGGGGAAACCTTAAGCCCAGAGCGAGCAATCTTTCGGCTATTTGAACGTCTTTATCAACCAGTTTGAGTGGAAAGGCGCCGGCTTTTTGTATCATCGCGCCAACCCTTCTTTTCTCTGTTTTAATCACTGACTCTCGTAAAACAGCCTCCTCGACGCCAAGCCGCCTGGCCAGCTCTTTGAGGCAAAAATCCTGCTCAATTTTATCAGCAAGCTTGGCAATCTGGGGTAACAGCTGGCGAGCGATTTCCCGCCGGCCATCAAGCTTGGCAGTGTCATTTTTGGAAAACGCCAAGCTAAAATAATATTTCATAACCGGCTGACTATCTTCAATCGCTTGCTGCCAAGCCCTGGCCCCCCTATTTTTAATCAGCTCATCAGGATCTTTAGCCTCTTTAATCTGAATAATTTTAACATTCATCCCAAAACTCAAAGCCACCTCAATGCCCCGTTTAGTCGCTTGCTCGCCAGCCGCATCAATGTCAAAAGAAAAAGCAATATTTTTAGTGTAACGACTCAAAAGTTTCACCTGTTCGCTGGTTAAAGCCGTGCCAGAAGAAGCGACCGCATTAATAACCCCAGCCTGATGCGAGGCAATGACATCCATTTGTCCCTCCACCACCACTGCCAAATCTTTTTTCCTAATCTCTTGTTTAGCTCTATCTAATCCAAAAATAATTCGGCTTTTATCATAAATCTGGGTCTGCGAGGTATTGATATATTTTCCGCCGCTTTTTTCGGTCTCCACTAAAATCCTGCCGGTAAAACCCGCTACATTACTGTTCACATCAGCAATCGGGAACATAATCCTCCCCCTGAATCTGTCGTAGTAATCCGTCCCTGATTGTTTTTTCACCGCCAGGCCGCTGCTCAAAATTTGCGCATCAGTAAATCCTTTGACTCGCAAATAGACGCCCAATTCGTCCCACGAATCCGGGGCCCAACCAACTCGCCACTCCTTTAAGGTCTCAAAAGTTAATCCCCGGTCCGTTAAATATTTCCGCGCTGGCTTTCCATTGCTGGAATTCAATTTACTGACAAAAAAATCCACCGCATTATTCATTAAATCCAATAAGCGGGTCCTGACTGAAATTATTTTCGGATCTTGCCGCTTTAATACAATGCCCGCCTTTTGCGCGAGAATGCGGAGGGCTTCTGGAAATTCAACACCCTCAATCTCTTTTACAAATTCAATTACATCCCCGCCTTTTGAGCAGCCAAAGCAATGCCAAATCTGCTTCTCGGCACTTACCATAAAAGACGGCGTTTTTTCGTTGTGAAACGGACACCGCGCTTTCCAGTTACTGCCTACTTGCGCCAAGTTCGGTACATACTCTCTTACAATATCAACAACATCCAGCCGCTGTTTTATTTGTTCAATTGGAGAATCGTAAAAAGTCAAAAGTCAAAAGTCTAAAATTAAAAGTTGAGTCAAAAAGCAGAAATTTATTCGTATATTTCAGTATATCATTTTAGAAAGAGAAGTCAAACTAAACAACTAAAAAACTAACACATTTTGAGCTGGAATAAAAAATTAACCCACTTCAACAATAAGTTACAACTGTATTACCATCGTATTACTATGAGTTACCACACCCCTAGCGCCTCCAGCTTTCCAAACAGCTCAAATCCTCAAGTGTCAAAAGTCTCACTGATTATTGCTCTCACCAACCGAATCTCATCATAAGAATAATCTTCGCCCAGCATCTCCTTTACTGGCGACAATGCCGCCGTACTGCCCGCCTTAGCAAAAGCTTCGCGTATCACCGGCTCGCGTTCAGCCGAAACAAACCGCCTTAAATCTACCCGCGGAATTCGTCCATCCAAAAAAAGCTGCTCAATATGACCGCCGATAGTGCTTGAAGCAAGCCCTCGTTTTTCAGCGATTTCCTTAATTCCCAAACCAGTCTTATACAAAGCCAAGGTCTCACTCACTGTATCCGAACCCCTGGCATAACTTCGCCTCACAGGCGCTCCTTCCCAACTCATAAGCTCGCTTATCCGCGAACTTAAGCCTTTGTTCTGGCAATATTTTTTTATGAGCCCCAAAATATCATTTCCATACTGCTCAATTTTTTTATAGCCAATCCCCGGCACTCGCCCTAAATCATCAAAAACTAAAGGCAAATAAGCTGCCAAATCCACCAGCACCTTGTCAGAGAAAATAATATACGGCGGCACTCCTTCCTGCGCTGACCTTACCCTTCTCCAATTCCGCAGGAGCCCAAACAATTCCACTTCATAATCTAATTCCTGCTCAACTTCCCGCGACTCCTTCACCTTGAGCATCACTTTCTGCCCGCCGCTAAAAACTGACTTCGCCTCGGGAGTTAAATGCAAGACCGGATACTGACCCGGCTCCCGCTGAATCAGCCCCTGATCAATCAAAACATCAATTAAATCTTTAAGTTCTTCCTGGGTTTTGTCTTTCATTAAGCCATAAGTAGAAAGTCCTCGAAATTTAGTTATCCGTTCTGATTCCGAACCGGCTAAAATTTGGGCTATAGTAGAGACCCCAACCGGGTAGCGCACCCGATAAACACAGGATAAAATTTTCTGCGCCGCTAAAGTAATATCATATTCCTTAATCTCATAAGACAAACAAATATCACATTTATCTCCACACTTGTACCCCTCTTTTTTCTCCCCAAAATAATCAAGAACATAATTGTGCCGGCATTCCAGGCTGCGCGCAAAACGCACCATCGCATCCAGTTTGCTTAAAGCTAAATCTTTATATATTTCGCTTTCGGCTGTATTGATTAAATACTCTTGAGTCGCAATATCCCCGTTAGAATAAAACATAAAACAATCCGCCGGCAAACCATCCCGACCCGCCCGGCCAATCTCTTGATAATAGGCCTCAATTGACTTTGTTAAATTCGCATGAATAATAAACCGAACATTGGATTTATTAATGCCCATGCCAAAAGCAACGGTAGCCACTATTAAATTTACTTCCTCGTTCGTAAACGCTCTTTGATTTCTGGTTCGCTCTGCCTTTTCCATCCCCGCATGATAAGGCAAATTTTTATAACCTAATTCATCTAAAATATCTGATATCTTATCCACCTTTTTTCTGGTGGCGCAATAAATAATCCCGGATTCATCTTGATGCCGCTTAAGCACGCCGGTAATCTGCTCAATTGCATCTCGTCTTTTCCCAATATGCAAAGCCAAGTTCTCTCTTTCAAAACTGCCAATCAAAGGAATCATTTGGGGCGTGTTCAACTGTTTAATAATATCTTGCTGAACCTTTTTTGTCGCCGTGGCTGTCAAAGCCACGACAGGAATTTCTGGGAAAATATTCTTGAGCACTGCCAATCTCCGGTACTCGGGTCGAAACTCATGTCCCCACTCGGAAATACAATGCGCCTCGTCAATTGCGATCAAAGAGATTTTTAAAGTCTTTAAAAATTCCTGAAACCGCTCCGTAAAAAATCCTTCTGGCGCAATATATAAAATCTTGATTTTTTGACTCCTGGCCTTCTCGTAAACCCCGCTCTTTTCTGCCGGCGACAAAGTAGAATTCAAAAAGGCCGCGGGAATCCCAGCTTTATTCAACTGGTCCACCTGGTCCTTCATCAAAGAAATCAAAGGTGAAAAAACCAAAGCCACGCCCTCTTCCTTCACCGCCGGAATCTGATAAATCAAGGACTTGCCGCTGCCAGTGGCTAAAACCGTTAAGATGTCTTTGCCCGCTAAAACAAAATCAATCGCCTCTTTTTGAAGGGGGCGAAAGGTGTCGTAGCCGAAGTATTTTTTTAATATGGTTTGGGGCATAGGTTGCGCTAAGCAGAACGAAATTGAAAATTGGCGGAGAGGCAGGGATTTGAACCCTGGGTCGCCGATGAGGCGACACTTGCTTTCCAAGCAAGCGCACTAGACCACTATGCGACCTCTCCGTGTTTTTTATTCACAAACCCGCCATTCAAGGGCGTAGCATTTGCAAAAACTCCTTCTCATCAATCACCTTCACGCCTAATTTTTTAGCCTTATCATACTTTGACCCCGGCTCGGATCCAGCCACTACAAAATCTGTTTCGCGGGAAACCGATGAAGAAACATCCCCGCCCAAACGTCTGATTCTCTGCTTGGCTTCATCGCGGGTTAGACCCTGCAGGCCGCCAGTCAAAACAAAAGTTTTACCAGCTAATTTTTGACTAACTTTCTCGGGATTCTTTATTTTAACACCATTCTTAAGTAAATACTTAATGAATTTAAGATTCTTTTCATTTTGAAACCACTCATAAATACTTTTGGCCACGGTTGAACCAATATCCTTGGCCCTTGCCAGCTCTTCTCCTGTGGCTTTTTTAAGTTTTTCTAAACCAGCAAAGTGATTAGCCAAAGTGATGGCTGTTTCCTCGCCTGCATGCCGAATGCCTAAAGCATAAAGAAAACGGCCCAATTCTACTTTCTTGCTCGCCTCAATCGCCTTCACCAAATTATCAGCAGATTTTTCAGCAAAACGTTCAAGGGGTTTTAAATCGCCTTGAGTCAAAGTAAAAATATCACTGGCATCTTTAATCAGTCCTTCATTTAATAATTGGTCAATAATTTTTGGGCCCAATCCTTCAATATTAAAGGCTGGCCGAGAAACAAAGTGATACAGACTTTCTTTCTGTTGAGCTAAACAATTTAAATTAGAACAAAAATAAGCCACAGTTTCTCTTTGTTTCAATGCTTTATCAACACCCAATTTATTAACTTTATTAACTACTGTATTAACTTTATTAACTCTTTCATCACCTTTCATAATCATTCTTTTCACCACCGCTGACCCACACACTGGACATTTCTCTGGCATCTTGAACTTTCGTTCCTTTCCGGTCCTCATTTTGGGCAAAACCCTCACAATATCCGGAATTACATCACCGGCTTTTTGTAAAATCACGGTATCGCCTATTCGTACATCCAATCGCTCAATTTCATCCATGTTATGCAACGTCGCTCGAGAAACAGTTGACCCCGCCACGCGCACGGGTTTAAGATGGGCCACTGGAGTGAGAGTGCCCACGCGACCGACCTGAACTTGGATATCTTCCACGACTGTAGTTGCTTGTTCGGCGGTAAATTTATAGGCGCAAGCCCAGCGAACATGTTTGGCGGTTCGCCCCAACTTCTTTTGCAGACCAATAGAATTGACTTTCATAACAATACCATCAATCTCATAGTCTAATTCACTGCGTATTTTAGCTACCCTGTCAAAAAATTTTTTAATTTCTCCGACGCTTTTAACTGGAGCAAAATGTTCATTAATCTTAAAACCCAGGTTTTTTAAATATCTAAGTGTTTCTTCTTGGGTTGTTTTCTGGGGACCGCTGTAAATTGAATAGATAAAACAATCCAGGTCGCGTTCCGCCGCAACTTTTGGATCAAGCTGTCGAACCGTGCCAGCCGCCGCATTGCGAGGATTAGCAAAGATCTGTCCGCCTGATTTTTTGCCGCTGGCATTCAATCTTTTAAAACTTGCCTGCGGCATGTAGACCTCGCCGCCAACTTCAATGTCTATTTCTTTCTTTAACTTAAGGGGCACGCTTTTGATTGTCCGAACCGTGTGGGTAACATTTTCGCCAATAAATCCATCACCCCGAGTCACGGCTTTATCCAAGACTCCTTTTTTGTAAATCAGGGTAATATTTAAACCATCAATTTTCAGTTCGCAAGTATATTCAATGTCCCCATCCATTGGTAAATCTAAAAATCTCTTGACCTTCCTGTCAAATTCTAAAACCTCTTCAAAGCTAAACACATCGCCAAAAGAATATTTTGGCGCTTTATGCCGCACTTTTTCAAACTTATCCAAAGCTTTGCCGCCAATTCGCTGGGTGGTTGAATCAGGGGTAACAAATTCTGGAAATTGCTTTTCTAATTTTTCCAGCTCCTTTTTTAAACTATCGCGCGCCGCGTCACTGACAATGGGTTTATCTAAAACATAATAAGCATAATCAATGTCTTGCAATTGACTCTTAAGTTTTTCTATGCGGTTTTTGGCTTGGGGTTTAGTCATTTTTTTCATGAAAGCATTAAAGCATGAAAGCATTAAAACATTAAAGCAAAAAAGCATTAAAGCA
>JAHIMF010000069.1 GCA_018896645.1 Patescibacteria group bacterium
CTGTCCCTCGATTAGGGACATGGAAGTAAATTTTTTATCCAACTATATGGTTGGTTTCCTTTGTTAATTCTGTTTAGTCCTTTAGAATTTTCCATCCCATTTAAACTAATTGGTGAACACCCATTTCTTGCTTTGAATCTACTGGAAGTAAACTTGTGAAACCTGTAATAGTGGATTAATAATTTAATGTATAAATAAAAGTTATCAGGATTCTTAATTCCTCTCATCAGCTTTAACCGCTCTTTTAAAAAACCATTGATTCCCTCTAAGTGGTTAGTAGTAATATCGTCACAGATTAATTCTGGATAACTGTATCTGGTTTGCAACTTTGATTTCTGAAATCTTAATGCCCCAATGATTTTATTCAGTTTGTTCTGTCTGTCCTCTGGCCAAGAATTATATTCGGTTGAGTATCTAAATGCAACTAAAATGTTTAGATAAGAATCAGCCATTTCTTTTATTGGCGCGTTGATAGATAACTGAGCTAAACGAGCGAATAATTTATCGTACCCATCTCCTCTAATGTGGGGAATGATCTGATGAATTCTCCTTAGCTTATGACTGATGCACACTTGTACTGGAGTATCTGGAAATAGCTCAGAAAGTGCCTGGTGTAAGCCCTTTTTGCCATCTGAAACAAAAAACTTAATAACCGTTTTAATATTATTTCTCTTAACTGCCTTTAGTAGAAATGCTTTCCAAGAATAGTAATTTTCTTTTAGGGCAATGTGGTAATCAATGACATCCAAGCTGTTAAAATCTGATAAAAGAAATACTGGATAAGATTTACCTTGTAGTTTTACAAATACTGCGTCCAATGCAAATCTGCCTGACCATTGAATACCAAGTCCTTCATTAATTTCGTATGGCTCTGGCAGTCTGGAAGAAACAGATAATACGGTTTGCAAAATTTTATCCTTACTGGCGTTGCCAATTGCTTTGGAGGTTTTTACTTTCCGCAGAGAACGATTAAGTAGATATTCGTAGGTTATCTTGGCTTGGAAAGCGACGCTATTGTAACGGGATCTATTTTGATTTTGATCAGCTAAAAATTTATGACCGCAATCTTTGCATAAATATCTTTGATATTTGTAATACCTGTCACCGTGTTTTAACTTTTTGAAACCATGCTTAACAACTGAATTTGACGAGCATTTTGGACAAAGTTTTTTTTGGCATAATTACAGTAAAATTAATGATTAATGTTATTTTAGCCTGCATGCAGGCATTAAGCACTAATTTTAATGTAATTTTAGCAGTAAATCAAGGTTTTCATGTCCCTGATTTAAGGACAGTGCCTAATTTTAATAAAATTATATTCTGACTAATATTAGCCAATAATAAAAAATCCCCAACAAAAATTTGAGGTTTTTCTATTCCAAAAATTAACATTCCTATATCTTCAAATCAGAATACTCCCGCAAGGTCTTTAATGTTGCTTTTACGGTTGCGTTATCAGTGTTGACTAATTTCACTTTTTTAAACTTTTGAGCTAATTTTGTAACTACCTCATCGGCCCATGATGGTGTTAGCACTTTAACTCCGTCAAAGTCAATCTCAATCTCTTCCTCTTTATCAATATCTTTTATCGTATAGGCCTTCATCGCTAAAAGGGCCTCTCGGCCAGCTGGACGAGAAATTAGCATGTCGCCAAATTTTACTATCTTAATTTTCATGATTTATATTTTAATATTGCTAAACATCCGCTGATATTTTTGTCTATCTCTTTTATTGTCATCTCTTCGTTTAATTCTGCTTGAGCGTTCCCAGACATGAAAATAAGGTTCATTTTTTTATCCTTGACGCTTTCTTTGACAAATTTTAAACCATTACCCCTGTTCTCCGGGGTACGACCAGATATTCTTTCGGTGAAAGCAACTCGTAAAGCTTCAGTGTCTGTTGTAAGAGTCTTTTTCACTTTTTTTAAAGTATTGAAAACGCCCTGGCCCCTATCAGCTAAAAATATTTCAGCTTTACTATCAATAACATCGTAGGCAAAAAATATACCCATTATATCAGGCCAACTACCAAGATTGTGGTCAAAAGAATTGTTGCCTATTTCGCCAGCTATAGCGGAAATAATATAGGCACTCTCTTCTGGTATCCCCCCGCTTAGTAAATTCAGAAGCATTGAATCAAGTCGAGCCTGAAAAATATCTCGGCTCTCACAATAATAATCATCTGGAATATCTGCTTTTCCGGTGTTTGCGGTTATCCAATTATAGACCAGCTGTTTTGTATTCTGTTTTTGAATATTATCTTGCATTATTTTTATTATACTATAATTTTGCTATCTTGCTCCAGCACCGCCTTAATCCTCCTCACCCCAGCGCTGGATGACTCTTCTTTCTTAATCTCAAAATGCCCAAGTTCGCCAGTAGAAGTGGCGTGAGGACCGCCGCAGATTTCACAGGAAAAATCACCGGCCGAATAAACCTTAACCCTGCCGCCATACTTGTGCTCGAACAAACCAATGGCTCCTTTTTTCTTGGCCTGGTCAACAGTCATTTCTTCGCAAATAATTGGGATGTCTTCTTTAATCTTCTTATTAACAATATCCTCAACCCTTTTAAGCTCTTGGGAAGTCATTTTTTGCGGATGAGGAAAATCAAAACGCAAACGTTCAGCTGTTATATTAGAGCCCATTTGTTTCACCTGGTCGCCCAAGACTTGGCGCAAGGCCTGATGCAATAAATGCGTGGCCGTATGCAATTTGGCAGTTTGCTCTTTCTGATCAGCCAGGCCCCCCTTAAACTTTTTTTCTGACCCCTTGCGGGAAAGCTCCTGGTGTTTTTTAAAAGCTTTTTCAAAACCATCAGTGTCCACTTGCAAACCCTGCTCGGAAGCAAGCTCTTGAGTCATTTCTAAGGGAAAACCATAAGTGGAAAATAATTCAAAAGCCTGTTCACCACTAATGGTTTGTTTGAGTTTTTCAGATGAGGCAATAGTCTCAAATTCTTTAAGGCCCTTTTGTAGGGTTTTGGTAAATTTATTTTCTTCAATTTCTAAATTTTCTAAAACAAATTTTTTATTGCGGTTGAGTTCGGGGTAGACATCTTTGTACATATCAATCAATGTTTGGCTAATTTTTTTAGTAAAATCATTTTTGATTCCAAGCAAGCGGCCATGACGAATAGATTTACGAATCAAACGGCGAACCACATAGCCCTGGTCTAAGTTTGACGGCCCTACTCCCCTGTCATCACCAATAATAAAAGTGGCGGCACGGAGGTGGTCGGCAATAGTTCGAGCCGATTTAAGGTTGTCGCCTTCAATGACTTCAGAACTCAAATCATTGATTTGTTTCATGATTGGCTCGAAAAGTTCGGTTTCAAAAACATTGGATTTACCGTTTAAAATCGCAATGGTTCGTTCCAGTCCCATGCCAGTGTCAACATTTTGTTGCTTGAGTTTTTCATACTTGCCATCACTGGTTTTATTATATTGCATGAAGACATTATTCCAAATTTCAGAATATTTTCCGCAATTGCATTTTGGTTCGCAGTTTGGTCCGCAGGGTTCGCGCCCGGTGTCATAATACATCTCCGTATCCGGACCGCAAGGACCAGTCCTGCCAGCCGGACCCCACCAGTTTTCTTCCTTGCCATAGTAATAAATCCGTTCAGGAGAAACACCAACACCTTGCCAAATTTTTGCTGATTCCTCGTCCCTGGGAGCGTCCTCATCACCAGCAAACACACTGACATAGATTTTTTTAGGATCTAATCCCAGCCAATCTTTGGAAGTTAAAAAATGCCAGCTCCACTGTATTGCCTCGGATTTAAAATAATCACCCAGCGACCAATTGCCGAGCATTTCAAAAAATGTCAGATGCAGAGCATCACCAACTTCATCAATATCACCAGTCCGAATGCATTTTTGAACACTGGCCAATCGTTTGCCTTCGGGATGAGGCTCACCTAAAAGATAAGGCACAAGCGGATGCATGCCTGCTGAAATAAAAAGACAAGTTGGGTCGTTTTCGGGAATTAAAGAAGCGGACGGGATGACTGCGTGTTCCCGCTCTTGGAAAAATTTGAGATATTTTTGGCGTAACTCTTTGGCTGTGATCATAATTTTCTATAAATATCTTTTCTATGTCCCGCTATAATAAGTTGAATTTCAAAAGCAGTAATAAATCGAAAAATTACCCGCCAATCACGAGTAATCCTAAATGAGTAAAATCCGATTAGTTCTCTGGCTAATGCTTTGGAATGCAGGATTGGATTGAAAGGATTATTCTCGAATACTTCAAGCAGTTCAGCGAGTTTTTCTCTTTGTTCTTTTGGTAATTTTTTGGCGGACTTTAAAAACTTTTTACCATAAACCAATTTCACCATATTTCGTTCTCTAAAGTTTGAAGAAATGAATTTTTGCCTTGAAAGCTGTAAATTGGCTCATCGCTGGCAGATTCAAAAATTTCTTGGACAAATTCTGGATTATACTCGCCTTCTGGATCTCGGCCTACCCAACCAATTACAACAGAACGAAGAAGTTCTACTTCCCGTGATAAGCTTAGGGTTCTCTTTTTTTCTAATGTTTTTACTTTGAGCATATTTATATGATAGATAATATTATAAAAAATTGCAAGTTACTTTAATATTGTTTTTATTATAGCTTGGGATGGGGTTTTTGGCAAGGTTAATTTTGTCACTGGTCATTGGCAACTAGTCACTGGGGATTTGGATAAAAATAAAAAAGCGGGAGTGAGGTTGTCGCTCCCGCTAACATTGAATTATCTCATAATCAAATACATGGCAGATTCATCACATTTGGGACTAACCGGACTACCAGCATTTTTGGAACAAAATTGACAATCCTCCCAAATTTTTTGCGGAAAGAATCTAGGGTCGACGCGTTGAAAACCGAGCTCCTCAAAAAACCCTGGCCTGGTACTGAAGGTAAAGGCGGTGCTAAATCCTCGACTTTTAATCTCTTGCAAACAGACCTGAACAAGCCGCGAACCGATTCCATTGCCCCGCCTCTCCTCCTTAACCACGAGAGAAATAATTTCTGGTTGCCGACCAGGCCAAATTTTGAAACCGCAAGTGCCGATTATTTCATCACTGTAAACTGCGACAAAATAATTAGCTAGAAGAGCGGCTATCTCTTCAGGCGTTCTTTTAAGCACTGGGCTTTTTTTGGATTCCTCGATAATAATGGCGCTTATTTCTACGCATTCCTCTTGGCGCGCCGGCCTAATTACCACTTCGGATTCCATGACACCCTCCAATTGTAAGTTTGTTTAAAACCTTACGAATGAACAAAACGACCTCGAGAATAAACTTGAGGCCATTTGACAAGGTTTAATTTTATAAACTTTGTTTAAATTCTAAAATTTGGAACACTAACAAACGACCTCAAACTTGTCTTTAAATTTTGGCGTCGCCTTGAATATGCAATTGTTTGTTTGATTTCCATATATTTTAGCATAGCTGACAATTTTGTTTTTGTCAAATTCTGATTTTTAATAAAGAAACGCAACGGCGCGTCAAATGATAAATAGGGAAATAGTAAATGATAAATTACAAGGTGTCCTTTATCCTCACCGAAAACCACAAACCAGCTTAAACCAAAACCTAAATAAAGTCAAGTTAAAAAATATTGAATAATTAAAATACAAACAACCTTTTTCTTATTGTATAATCTTTTTTGCTTTTTTCCATAAAAATATCAATCACCTCTACTAAGTTCTTGTCAGCATAAAGAGAGAACAAAACTCTCCATCTCCCAATTCTTAATCTATAGCCGTATTCTGTACCAGAAATTTTTTTGACATTACTTTTTAAAAAAGGATCTTGGGCTAATTTTTCTATCTCAACCACTATTTGTTGTTGGATTTTTCTGTCCAGTTTACCAAAAATTTTCTCTGCTCTGGATTTAAAAACAACTTTATACATTTTAACATCATTATTTAAGACAATATTTCTTTTTTAATTGAGCCAGAGAAATGCCTTTTTCTCTTTTTGATTCTCTAAAAGCGTCTA
>JAHIMF010000070.1 GCA_018896645.1 Patescibacteria group bacterium
CAAGGTCGCTCATGTTAATATTGGTGGTTTTAAAAATCCTAAATCCGAAATCCTAAATCCTAAACAAATTCAAAGTTCAAAACTCAAAATTCAAAAAGTTGTGTGTGGTGGTGTAAATTTGAATGAAGGCATGTTAGTCGCATTCGCTCAAGTCGGCGCTCGCGTCAAATGGCACGGAGAAGGGGAGCCAGTGGTTTTAGAAAAGGCTAAAATTCGCGGAGTGGAGTCAAACGGCATGATTTGTTCGGCTTCGGAAATTGGCTTGGAAAATTTATTTCCTCAAGAAAGCGAGTATCATATTGTGGATTTGTCAGATGTAAAAGGCATCAAGGTGGGGGAACCGCTTGCCAAGGCACTGGGTCTGGATGATGTCATCATTGAAATTGAAAATAAATCTTTAACTAATCGTCCGGATTTATGGTCGCATTATGGTATGGCGCGGGAAGTGGCAGCATTATTGGGGTTAAGATTGAAGGTTAATAAGGTTAATGACGAAGAAATTAAGAAATTAAGAAATAAAGAAATTAAGGGAGATGCGAATGACGACAAGGTTAATAAAGACAAGCTGAAAGTGGATATTCAAGATAGTCAGAAGTGTCCACGGTATCTGGGAGTCGTGATTGACAACATCAAAATTGAGCCCTCGCCCGCGTGGATGTCTCGCCAGCTTGAGGCCATCGGCGTTCGTTCAATAAATAACATCGTGGACATCACCAATTATGTTTTAATGGAACTCGGTCAGCCGCTACACGCGTTTGACTATGATTATATTGAAAACCATATCATCGTCGTCAGAGCTGCAAAAAGGGGCGAGAAAATGCAAACCATAGATAACCAAACTCTCGAGTTAGATACAGATGATTTGGTGATTGCCGACCCTAAAAAACCAGTAGCTTTGGCCGGAGTTATGGGCGGTAATAATTCTGAAATCAGCGATAAAACCACCAAAATTATTATAGAGTCCGCCAACTTTGAATCATCTGGCATTCGCAGAACAGAATCTCGAACCGGCCTCCGCACCGAGGCCTCAATCAGGTTTGAGAAGGCCTTGGACCCAGAACTATCAGAGCAAGGCATTAAACGCGCTATTGAATTAATTTTAGAAATTTGCCCAAGCGCCAAAGTTACTTCGTCAATTGTAGATATTGGAAATTATAAACCCCAAAAAAATATTATTGATTTAGATTTAGAATATCTTAACCGCGTAGTCGGAACTGAAATTCCAGTAAAAAAAGTCATCGAAATTTTGACTTCACTTGAATTTTACGTCAAGCCGTCAAGCCGTCAAGCCGTCAAGCCTCAAGCATTATCAGTCGAAGTCCCTTCTTTTCGCGCCACTCGTGACATCACCATAGAGGAAGATCTAATTGAAGAAGTTGCCAGAATTTTCGGCTATCAAAATATCAAACCAAAGATGCCAGAAATTAAACTCGTAGCGCCAGAGGTCAACACCGAGCGCCAACTTGAGCGCCAAATAAAAAATATCTTAACAATCGGGCTTGGCTTCAACGAGGTCCAAAATTATTCTTTTGTTGATCCTAAGGTAGCAAGCTATTTTGGTTACCAAGAAAAAGATTTAATCGCCTTAGATAATCCAACGGCTTCAGAACAATCTCATTTACGACCTAATTTACTCATCAACCTAGCTAAAAATATTAAAGATAATTTGAGATTTTTTGATGAATTCAAACTTTTTGAAATTGGCCGGGTTTTTGTTAAGGGAAAAGGGAATTTTAACACCAGCGTCAATAGTAAAGAATTCCTGCCCAAACAAGATAAATATTTAAGCGGAGTTGTGGTGGGTAAAAATGTTTTTGAGCAAGCCAAGAGCGCAGTTGAGAATCTATTAGAGAAGGTGGGAGTTGATTGTCAATTGGTTCCAACCCGGTCCAAGGTTTTTTGGGCTGATGAAGAGAGAGTGCTAGAAATTAAGTCAGACGGGAAAAATCTGGGCTATATTGCTGAAATGGTCTCCAAGTTACGAACCAAACTCAAGCTCAAACCCCGAGTCGGTGTCTTTGACCTCAACTTTACTGAATTAGCTAATCTGCCAAAAACTCAAGTTAAAGAATTTCAAGAACTCCCAATTTACCCTTCTGTCACCCGCGACTTAGCAATCATCACAAGCCAGGGCATAATGTATTCGGATATTGCCGAAGTTATAAATACCATTAGTCCACTCATTATTCAAGTTGACCTTTTTGATGTGTATACTGGCAAAAATA
>JAHIMF010000071.1 GCA_018896645.1 Patescibacteria group bacterium
CGGCGACTCCTGCTCAAACACCACAAAAAAATCAATATCAGAAATCCCTGGATATCTTGGCTTGCCCCATTCCAAAATTGTTTTCACGCCAGAAACCGGTCCGACTTTTTCGGCAATCTCCTTTCTAGCGTCATCATAATCTTCCGGCCCGTAAGCTATTGGAAAATCCGAAAGCTTCCAACCGTCTATTGTCATGGTTTTAGGCATAATCAGTATAAGTTATGTATAAGTATAGCTTGATTTAATAATTATACTATAACCTATTTTGGATTTTTCTTCAAGTTATTTTAATTTATAAATTCATTATTAAATCTGCGGCTAATATTAGCCGCAGATGATTTAATTTTAAACTACCGTTTAGAACTAGCGCAAGCTGCAACTATTGATTTTTGGGCTAAGAACTGCTAAAATAAAATCATGATACAGAAAATAAAACAAAAACTCTATCCCCTGCTTCGGATATCTCAAAAATACACAGGCACAGACAATGTGTATATTTTTAAACAAGGAGGGGTTCTTTATTTTGGCAATATGATTGCCGCTCTTGTCAGTTTTGTCTCCGCTATTGCTTTTGCCAGGTTGCTTTCAAAAACAACTTATGGAGAATACAAATATATTCTCTCGCTTTTAAATTTGGCGGGAATAGCCACGCTTCGGCATCTTAACACGGTTATTACCCAAGCAGTCGCCCAAAAATATGAGGGAATTGTAAAAAAGGGATTTTTAGCTAAAATAAAATGGGGAATTATTGGATCTTTAGTTTGTTTCACTCTGGCTGGTTATTTCTACTTTCAGGGCAATCTTGCATTTTTCTTCTGCATGCTGTTGTCCGGATTTTTGCTTCCATTGTTTGAGGCCTGCGATGTGTATATTTATTATCTCCAGGGGAAAAAACTTTTTACCAAACTGGTTCTTTACCAATCTCTGAGTATTATTATCTCTGCTGTTGCTATTATTTTCACCATCAGCATAACCCGAAATCTGGTAATTTTATTTGCGGTATTTTTGACTGTCAACACTCTTCTAAAAAGTATTTTTCTATTGGTTACGTTAAAAAAGCATCCTGCTAATAATAAAAGCGACCCCAAATTCCTAAAATTCGGCAAAGAACTAAGCATCTTTGGAATTATCTCTATGGCGGCCAGGGAGTTGGATCGTGTTCTACTGTTCAACTTTATTGACGCGGCAGGAGTAGCAATCTACAGTTTTGCGGTTATGCCGGAAATCCAGATGACCGAGATCTTAAAAAATCTGCGAACCATTGCCCTGCCAAAATTCGCAACCCGCACGCGAGAGGAACTTAAAAAAACACTTCTGACAAAAGTGCTTAAGCTGTTTCTTGTGGTTCTGTTGGGGGTGATTCTGTACGCGCTTATAGCTCCCACCATATTTCAAATTTTCTTCCCTAAATATATGGACTCTGTTGTTTATTCACAGGTTTTCTTTTTATCACTTCTAACCTTTCCCGCAACAATACTAGAGTTGGCATTTCAAGCAGGAGTGATGAAAAAAGAATTATATAGTTTGAAAATTTTTAGCACTACTTCAAGTATTATCCTTCTGTTTATTTTAACACCCATTTTCGGCATCTGGGGAGTAATCGCCGCCCGACTAATCACCTCCTTCGCCAAAGCAGGGCTTACTTTGATGTTTTTCAAAAAAATGTAGAGTTTAATCTACATTAATCCGTTTAATCCGTGTCCTATCTCAATGAATGTTGGGACACGGATGACACCGATTGGAGGGATGTTTATAGATTCTTATTAAAACCAAAAGTATCACTAATTTCATTTATTATTGTTTAGGTAAATTGTTATCATTTTTTAAACGTCCAGTATCGGCTAGCGCTGAAGTTCCAAAAAGTGGTTAGGAATATGGCTATAATTTTAGCAATAATGTCATAGAAGCCAAGGTAGGTAACTAGACAATAGAGAATAGTGGTGTTGATGCCAATGCCAATTAGATTGGTGATGATAAATTTTATATATTTTTTAGCCTGGCCTTCCCCGGTATCGCGGAAAGTCCATTTTTTGTTCATAAGGAAACTGCTGGTTACCGCAATAACAAAAGCGCAAAGATTGGCCACAATAAAGTGAATGTTAAAAATTCTAGTGAGAGTGAGATAGAATAAAAAATCAATACTAGCATTGATAAGTCCGATGAAACAAAATTTAGTAAATTGTCTGGCGAGCGGTTTTAATTTTTGATTGTCTCTAAGAATTGTTTTTTCAATATGGATTTCCCAGGCGAGATGAGCGATGTCTTTTAACAGAGAGATAACCCTTTTGGGTTTAAAAGCGCTTGAACGGCGGCCAGTTTCCTGAAGTTTCATCGGCACATGATAATGGGAATATCCGTCTTTTTTGCTTTTTACGATTGCTTCTACTTGATGAGCAAAGCTATTAGTGTGGATTGTATATTTTTTAATCACTTCAGCTTTATGGATAACCGGGTCGTTATAGTATCTAAGGCGCAAGAAGAAAAGCAGATTGATTCCAAGAGTAAAAGTACGGGAAAAAATTCTACGAAGCAGGGGGCGGTCTTGCATATTTCCGTGGTAGGGGATGATAAGATCGGCTTTGCCGATGGCGTTTATGAGGTCGCAAATAGTTGAGGGAACAACCTCATTGTCTCCCGGTACTGTAGTGATATAGTTTTTTTGAGAAAGCTGGACACCCTTTTTAAAATTGTAGCCCAGGCCCTTGTTTGTTTCGTTGTGAAACGCCTTTATATGTTTATGTTTTTTGGCAAGGTTATCGGCAATTTCTTTGGTCTTATCAGTTGAGTTATCGTTTATAATTAGAATTTCAAAATTATCAATATTGGTCTTGTGAGTGATTCCATAGATTGCGTTAATGGTAGCGGCTAAATTTTTTTCCTCGTTATAGGCAGGAACTATGAAAGTAATTGATTTCTCTTTAGTCATGATGAACGAAATTTAATAGTTAGGTGTTTTTTATGTAATATAATAAAAATAGAGTTAATGGTCAAAAAGTGTTGGTAAAATAGTTAGCTTTATTGTAAGATTAGATGATAAACCATTTAATTTGTAAACTCATTGACAATTATGACTATTCAACTAAAAAAAACGCTGTCCTAAATGTAAAAATGTTAGCCC
>JAHIMF010000072.1 GCA_018896645.1 Patescibacteria group bacterium
AATGGTCTGCTAAATCCATGGTTTGCCGCTGTTTTATTAAAGAGTAAGAATTTAAGAATTAAAATATGGGAAAGCATGAAAGACAATTGATTGAGGAGGCGGAGAAGATTGTTGAGAAAATTTTGAATTCTCGCTCTCTTGTTGCTGAGGACAAAAGAAATCCTTGGTTTAATCACGCTGTTTGCGTGGCAAAACAAATTAAGAAGGATTTTCCAAATATTTCATCGGCTAAACATTTAGGCAATCGTTATGACAATACAGGCGATATATTAATTGTTTCTAATGGTAAGAAAATTTTTATTGAGATTAAAATGAGCGACACAAAATCTGGCATTGGGACTAAGGCGAACATAAGCCAGGATGCTCTTACGGAAAATTGTCTTTTTGTCGGCAAAGTGAAAGGTTGGAGCGATTTTCGCAAAGAAAAAAACCACAATAAGTGGGTTGATGATTATTTAAGCAAGTTTGACCGATATCCTCAAAAAATTTCAAAAATTAGCAATTCAGCGATACGAAGAGAGGAAAAAGCGAGATATTTAAGAGATTTAAAAAGAAATAAGAAATCTAAAACTATTCTTAAGGATATTAGCGAAAGAGACAGGAGCGAAAAGTTAGAATATCTTAATTATCTAAGCGCCCAAAAACAAGACGGCGAAATGATAAAGAGATTTTTTATTCTTATACTTTTGGGAATTCACACAAAAGAGATATTGTTTGAATTAATAAAAGAAAAGAATTTTTTTAAAGAAGTCCAAAATCTTTTTGTTTATTACGCTAATTACAACAAAGGGAAGATTGCTATTAAAAAAGAGGATGCTGGCGATAGAGTTAGTAAAATGCTTAATAAATATTCTCAATTTAAAATCATTTTCCCTGATGGTTTAAGTCATTGTAAAATAGTAGGCGCAAAAGGCGACAAATCGGAGCCGTTGCTGCAGATAGTTTTTCATTGGAAAAATGTGGCTCAAGGAATTAAAACACCTTGTTTGAATATTTTTGACTTAACCACAAACATTAAGAGAAATTGGGAATAGTTTTTCTAATTCGTTTTTTGAGATTTGGGTGTTCCCAGTGATATTTTTGATGGCTTTAATGCTGCTTAATGAAGATATTTGTTTAATAATATTTTTGATGGGCAGATTTTTTTTTGGCAAATTATTTCCAAAATCCATTTTTGTCTGTTCTTGCTTGGATGGGGGGAAAATTACATTGACATGATTTTCCGCGATAAACTTCATACCCGACGGAATGAATCCTGCTTTTAATTTAGAATCTTTAACCGCGCCGGTGATTCTGTTCACTACGATTGCTGGGCCGACATCAAAATCTTTCCTTTTAACATATTGCGGCTTATTGCTAATTATTGGAAATTCCAAACCATTTTCTGTAATGTTACGCGACCAAATTAGAGGAATGCCTTCCTCCGGATTATTAGTAAGAAGATTTTTATTTTCATTCCAAATTAGCCGGCCTGTTTTTACTTGATAATTTAAATCATGCAGAGTCGTTTTGTCTTTAAATATTTTTTGTAAATACTTGGCGCCTTCACTGAAGATTAAAACGCCATTTTTTTTGAATAGATAGTCGCCTTTGTTTTCGCCCTTTTTAAGAATAAGAAGCATAATTGACTGCAAGGCGCCGTGAAAAATTTTCGGGTCTCTCAGAACATGCAGATATTCAATGTTCGCGTTATGGATAATGTAATTTCTTAATTTGTGGAAATAGGCGCCATTGTTCATGGATGGGGGAATAACATAAGCGAGATAGCCGCCGTCTTTTAGCCAGTTGAGCCCCTGATAGACAAATAAACTAAAAATGTTTGTTCGTCCGTTGATGATGCTGCCGAATTTTCTTTTAATGTTATCCGGAGTTTTGAATTCGTAATAAGGGGGGTTTCCGATGACAAAATCGTATTTATCATAATCCTCATCTAAAAGTGAGTTTTTTGTATTAAGATTTACTCCCGAAACCAGGTTTCGGGAAATATCAACTAATTTTTTATCTATATCCCAGCCGTGTAGTTCAGGATTTTTGAAGCGTTCTTTCGCCGTCGCTAAAAATTCGCCCGTGCCGCAAGCGGGGTCTAGAATTTTAGGATTTTCTATCGTTTGAGGAAGTTTTTCAAGCAGCATTTCCCTAATAGATTTAGGCGTAAAATATTGACCCAAAGATTTTCTGTAATTGATGTCTGTTTTATTGATGTAATTTATAGTCGCGGCGGAGAATTGGTTGTCGTTGTTTTTCGCGTTTGTTTCTTTTTGATTTTCAAAATTTCTAATAACGCTAATAACTTTCCCTTGAATGACTAATTTTCTAACATAGATTGGTTTGAGGGCGCGGTTTGCCGGTTGGAGACGAAACCGATTTTTTTCTTTATAAACTTTCTTCAGGGTGACTTCGTTGTCATTAAGTAGGGCGACAATTGTTTCTCCGTTTTCCGCAGTTGGCTGTTCTTTGATGATAACGACATCTTGATCAAAAATTCCTTCGTCAATCATACTGTCGCCTTGAACGCGCAGGGCGAAATGTTTCCCCGATTTAGATATTTGCGATTTCGGAATAGTGATTGTTTCGGGAAATTCAATCGCCTCAATCGGCGCTCCGGCAGCGATGGTTCCGAGCAGGGGAATTTGGATTAAGTCCGAAGGTTTTCTTTTATCGTTTAATTGAATAGATCTTGGCTGGTTTTCTATTTTTCTAAGATAATCCTTGCTTCTTAAATTCTCTATATGCTTATGAACAGTCGCCAAAGACGAAAGGCGAAAATGTCTTTTTATCTCATCAATAGTCGGCGCGTAATCTTTTTCTTCAATGAATTTTTTAATATAATCCAATATTTGTTTTTGCCTTTTAGTTAGCATAATGCAATTATACCATAGCGAAAGAAAAGCGAAAATGTGGATAAGTAAAAAAGCTGCCAGAATTTTTTTACGCAAGCGGGTGATGGGAATTGGATGT
>JAHIMF010000073.1 GCA_018896645.1 Patescibacteria group bacterium
AAATCCCCCCTCTTATCCCCCTTCTTTTTATTTAGACTCCTTTCTCAAAAAATTATGCAAAAGGCGCCCGCAAATATTGTAAAAAAGGATTCCTATTGCTATTGTAATAAGAAAAACTCCCATGAATAAGACATACTCGGATACTCCAAGGCTATCCAAGAAAATAGTTAAAACTATTAACGCGATTACGGACATACTGATTAGTCTGGTATATACTCTCTTTTGGAGAAAATTATCCGCTGAAAAAGACAACAAAAGGCCCACCTGTAAAGTCAAAGATATGAAAATCCCGACAAGGGGACTGCACAATATCATAGCAAGCAATTGAATAAAGCTAAATTGATAATGCTGTCGGAACAAAAATATCAAGGCAATTAAAAATAGAGTTGTAAAACATGAAGGCACAATCAAATAACTTTTGGATAAGTCTCTTGCTCTAATTGGAAGTTGTTTAATAAAGAAAGGAACGTACAGGTCTTTCGTTAAATTGTCCTGAAAAAAACCATTAAAGATAATTAGTAAACTACCAAAAAGCATCCCTTTGAAGTATGCACTCGGGACAAATGCGATTGATAATAAACCAAAGAGTATCACCATAAATTCAAATATCCACAAGGATGTTTCTCTTTTTCGAAGGACAGACAAATCTTTCCAGAAAATAGAGAATGACCCCCTTTTATACCAGGGCACTTTCCATCCCTGGTAAGAAGTTTTTCGTTTCTTAATTCTATCGCCTATAATCTTAAGATTCACGAGATCACCCGCCCGGTAATACCTCATCGCCTCATTGATTAAGGAGCTCTGAGTAATTATCTCTTCTAGATCGACATCCTTTATTTTCTTATAGGAATAGAGAGAAAGGAATGCTGATATGCCCAGGACGAACACAAGAATATAATTATTGGGTATAAAAACTAATGTTCTTAGATAGCTACTTAAAATTGACAAAATACTAATTATTCTTGATTTTGAAATCAGAGTGAGACTAAAAAGAATGTCCTTATTTTTCAGGAGCTCCAGAACAAATTTGATGGCAGTTAGAAGGAAAACAAGATAGATTAGCCTCCTTACTAATATAAGTACTCTTTTCCAAAAGGTGCCTATGGAAATCAACCACTGCAGATTCGCTGTAACCAAGATAAATATGTCTATTTCGGCTAGAAAAATATAGATATTTATTCCCTGCTGATGCAAGAGCCCTACAAACAGTAAAATGATAAGGTTAGAGGCTAATATTCGTGTTATAAGCAGTTTTAGTAACTCAAATCCAAATATGACCTCCCTTTTTATTGGTGAGGTTAGAAGCAAAGTTATGTCAGCATCAGAAAAAAGAACAGGAGAGTAACTTATTCCTCTAAAGACTGTAATTAAGAAAAAGAACAATAAGATAAAACCTACAAGTTCTTTAATGTCTATGACCTGAAAACCGTTTCGGGCCAGATACTCGTTAGCCTGGAAAAGTAAACTTAAAAGTAACACTACCAGTGCGGCAACAATTATCATTATATATAAAGAGTACCAAAAATTACTTTTGAATTTTCTATAAGTAGAGTACAGCCTATTTTTAATTTGCGTTTTTTTCAAGTAAATTAAAGTCTTCATCCGTCTTTCCCACCAGATTTAGAAATATTTCCTCAAGTGTAGCTTGAGGACCAAGTCCAGCCTTATTTTGAAGCTCTCTTAAGCTTCCTGCCGCAATATTCCTACCTCTATTTATAATTACTACTCTATCACAGATTCGCTCTGCTAAATCCAAAAGGTGTGTAGCTAAAAGAATCGATTTTCTCTCCTTTTTGACCCCTAAAAAAATATCTTTCAATTCTCTAACAGCTTGTGGATCAAGACCACCGAATGGCTCATCAGCTAAGATCAGCATAGCGTCATGAACTAATGCACAAAGGATAGCAACTTTCTGTTTCATTCCCTTTGAGAAATGAGTGGGTATCTCATCCCGACTATCCCACATCTCAAATCTTTTTAACAATTGCTCGGCTCTGTAATCATATTCTGCTCTTTCTACTCCATAGGCCATAGCTATAAATTTCAGGTGTTCTTTGACTGTTAAATCGTCATACAATACCGGGATCTCTGGTATATAACTCACCATTGATTTCACCAATAGCTTGTCTTCATTAAAGTTAACTCCGTTGGCCAGTATTTCTCCAGAAGAAGGTTTAAGCAGTCCAAGGATGCATTTGATGGTAGTAGTCTTCCCGGCGCCATTCGGACCAACAAGTCCTAAAATTTCTCCTGCTCGAATCTCAAACGATAAATCACTAACTGCTAATTTTCCATCAAAATCTTTCGATAATCCTCTTATTTCACAACAATTCTTCAAAATATGCCACCTCTTAATTCTTACTAGGCAAGTTTATGTCCTTTTTTTATATTACATATTATATAATATTTCCTCATAAAGACAAAAGACAAAGGCAAAATTGAAAATCTTGAAAAAATGTAGTATCATTTTTAATTTTTTTAATTCTAGCTAATCTACTTCAATCACTCCGATTTAATCAATCCTGGCTACTCTGTATAAACTAATTCCCCTGGTTTGGACCCATTACTATAATTTTATAATTCCACCGACGGGGCGGGTAATTTTCCTTCCCCCTTAAATCCCCCCTAAAACCCCCCTCTTATCCCCCTTCTTTTTATTTTTGCTCCTTGGCTCAAAAGCTACGCTCGCGGGGACGCTTCTAAGTATAAATGCGGGTGGTAACGCTCTTAAGCCCCGCTGTTGCTTCGCTTTATTCGCCACCGCAAAAAAAACAAGGTTAGGCTATGATTCATTAGGGGGGAAGTATAAGGGGGAAGGAAAAACTGCGGTCGATTCACCTTCACTCTACCAGCATAAATGTAA
>JAHIMF010000074.1 GCA_018896645.1 Patescibacteria group bacterium
GACACTGTTGATGATGATGTCCTGCCTCCTTCCCAAGACCTGGTCACCGACAACACTCTGTTAATGACTGCGGCTTATAATGATGGCCAGCCAGATACTTTAGCAACAACGATTAGCGGCTGGACCACAGGGGCTTCAAACTATATTAAAATTTATACTCCTGTTTCTTCTTCCGAGGCTGGTGTTTCCCAAAGGCATGATGGGGTTTGGAATGTTGATAAGTATCGGATGGAATTAACTGGTGGCACTCCCATCTTAATTGGTGAGGATTATGTGAAGATAGACGGCTTACAGGTTCAGCTTACTATGTCAAGCGGAAACCCTGTTGCGCTTCAGGTTAATTCTTTAACAGCAGGCGCAAACAAGATTGAAGTTAGTAATAGTATTTTTAAGGGCGTAATGTCTGGAACAGCAGCCCCTAGGGGAGTATATAATGCTTATGCTAATAATAATTTCTATTTTTGGAATAACATAGTACAAGACTGGACTGTCGGCGGGTTTGCAATGAGATTATTTGGAACTTCCGTCTATATATTTAATAATACCTTTTGCAACAATTCTACAGCAATACTTGCAAGCACTGCAAATGTTGTCGTGGCTAAAAATAATATTGTCCAAGATTCTACTACTGATGGCTTCTCCGGCACCTTCGACGACGCTTCGGACTACAATATCTCGGACATCGCCGGCGATACCACTGGCGGGGCTAATGATAAAGCCGGGGTTAATGTGCAGTTTGTCAATGCTTCTTCTTCTGATTTTCATTTATCATATCTTGATAGTTACGCCAGAAACAGGGGCGCGGATTTAAGCTCTACTTCTACGGTGCCGATTAGAGATGACATAGATGGCATTACCAGAGGAGCCGCTGGAGACGGTTGGGACATAGGCGCGGACGAAGGAGCGCATTGGCTTTATCGTTCTGTTGGCGGGCATATTTCCGACCTTAATACCGGAGCCGAGACAGTAACCATTACGGTAAATTCATCAGCCACCGGCACAGCCACTTTTACCGGGGATCTGCCGACTAATATAGGAGTAGGAGATGTTTTGGAATATGGCTCCACTAATTTAGCTTTTATAGTTCAACGAAACAGCGCTAGCGAGTATGTTGTCCAAAGCCGAAACGGCACCAGCACCCCAATCGCGGCTGGCGGCGGAACAGCGGTTTCCGTGTTTAGAGCTTTTGAAGAGCTTGATGATTGGGAGGATTATGTGGAAGGAGACGTTAATGAAACCATTGATTCCAGCGTTGACCAAAATGTGCTTTACAAGAGCCAGGATTTAGTTTCAGACAATACTCTTCTTATGGTGCCGTGTTATGCGAGTAGTTCCGCAGATACGGCAGCGGTTAATGTTGCCGGCTGGACTACTGGTCAAGCGAACTATATTAAGATTTATACGCCTGTTGCTTCGACCGAGGTTGGGGTCACTCAAAGGCATGACGGGAAATGGAGTACGAGCGCGTATAGGTTGGAGGTGACAGGTGCTCATCCACTAAGGATTGGGGATGATTATGTTCGGGTTGAAGGTTTACAGGCGCAACTTACTGCTGCTAGTGCTAATTCCATAGTTGGAATTAATGTAAGAGACCAAACAGGCACTTCTGATATCAGACTGTCTTCTAATATTATAAAAGGAGTAATTTCGGGTACTTCGGATTATAATTACGGGATTAATGTTTATAACACAAATAGTATAGTCCGAGTTTGGAATAATATAATTCATGATTTTGTTAATGGTTCAAATGGTTTGGCTGGTATTTATACTTGGGGCAGTAATTTGAAACTCTATGCTTATAATAATACGGTGAATAATTGTTATAATGGATATTATAGATCTACGGGTACTTTTATTTCTAAAAATAATATTGTTCAAGATGCAATAACTGATGGCTTCAACGGCACCTTTGACGACGCCTCGGACTACAATGTCTCTGACATCGCCTCTGACGCGCCGGGGAGCAACTCGCAGACAGGGAATGTGACTTTTGTCAACGCCAGTTCTTCTGATTTTCATTTGTCTTCAAGTGATACTTTGGCTAGGGAAAACGGAGTTGACCTTTCCGGGACTTCCACTATTTGGTTTAGCGATGATATAGACGGCACAACCAGGCCTTTGGATAGCAGTTGGGATATTGGAGCTGATGAGGCATCAGGGGCCGCGGTTAATTCAGCGCCGAGCGCGCCGGTGACTTTGTATTCCAACAACACCACGGCTCGGCAAGGCGGTACTAATCCAACCGGGATTACTGACGGAACGCCGGTGTTTTCCGCAATTAATGTTGATGCGGATTCCAGCGATATTGCCAATAAATACCAGATTCAGGTTTGGACCAAAGGAGCAGATTGCGCTTATGCCAGCACCAGCAATGTTTGGGACAGCGCTTGGGCTGATGGCACCAGCGGGACTTCTATGAATAATTGTACAGAAGGCAACCGTTGCAGTGATATTATTTATGCGGCTACGAGTTCTAACTTGGTTTTGGACGGCGCTGCTTATTGTTGGCGGATTAAGTTTTGGGATGATGATGCTGCTGAAGGCGCCTGGTCAACCGAAACCGCGCAGTTTACGATGGCGAGTTTGACGGCAACAACAGTAACACCCCGACCAAATCCCCAGACCATAGGTTTGAGTACGACTTTTGAGGGCACTTATAACGGGACAGATGTTTTAGTTAAACTTCATGTGTGCAAAGACAATGCCGGGATTACGGGCCAGGTCTGCGACAGCGGGTCCTACTGCGATACATCTAGCTTTACGGATTTTAAGCCGGTAACTTGCGCTTATTCCACCAGCACGGCCTCTTCGTCTATTGATTTTTACGGTTATATATGCGATAGTAGTGATAACTGTAGCTCCGTAAGTACAGGTGCCTTTGGCTTTAATGCCGAAAGTTCCAGATTAAAAGGCGGAGTGAGGCTGAAAGGCGGAGTGAGGTTGAAGTAGAATTTTTAATTTTTAAGTTTTATTCAAGTTTTATGGACGAGAAAAATAAAGGCAAAAAGTCTCAAGCTGGATATAAATATCTTTTAACATATAAGCAGTCAGGGGAAATTTATGATTTGACCGTGGAGTTTTGTGAGCGCTTTCTTCCTGGCAGGGAAAACCTGCGCATATATGAGCAGATGGTCCATGCCGGGAGAAGCGGCAAACAAAACATAGCAGAAGGATATTGCGAGGAGAGTTTAAAAAGTTATATTTATCTTGTTGGCGTGGCTAAGGCGTCATTGGTGGAGTTGCTGGAGGATTATCGAGATTTTGCAAGGCAAAGGGGGATTACGGTGTGGGCGAGAACGACGGAAAAGGATAAGTGGGTAAAAGGGATGATGGCGAGACAAGATAGGACAGGGTTGCCATTAACACCAGGAAAACCCCTTGATCCCCTTTATCCCTTTAATTATATGGTTAATCTCATCCCGATGACCACCTACCTCCTGGACAAGCAAATTGCTGGCTTAAAGAAGAAATTTATAGAGGAAGGCGGGTACACGGAAAATCTTTTTCGCAAGCGGATGGAGTATAGAAATAGAGATAAAAGACAAAATAGAGAGCAGGAGCTTAAAAAGGATGAGCAGAGAATCAAGAATATATATAGAAAAGATAAATAATAAACAATGAACAGTAAATAGAAAACTATGCCTGTATCCAATGACATCAAAATTTCGCGAGAATCAAGACAAGGAAGCATCCAAGAACCAATTTTTAAAAAACCCCAAGTCCGGTCCAGCCGTTTGCGGGCAATTGTTGTGATTGCCATTGCCGCAGTTATTGTTTTAGGCATTGCCGGCCTGGCCTTGAAGCGGTTCGTGTTTTTAAAACAGACGAGTAATATTTTTATTGGGGACGAGGGGGAAAGCTACTACGCTGTATTTTTAACCAACGGGCAAGTATATTTTGGCCATCTTTATGACCGCGAAAGCGAGTATCCATTTTTGTGCGATATCTATTATTTGCGCTTAAACCAATCGCTTCATCAGCAAAAAGAAGGCGAAGTAACGGTTCTTGATAAGCCGGAATTGGCTTTAATCAAACTCGGCACCGAGCTTCACGGCCCGATTGACGAGATGCGTATTAATCGCGACCACATTTTGTTTATCGAGACGCTTCGGGAGGATTCCAAAGTAGTGGAGGCGATTAAGCAGTATAAGAAACAAGCAGTAGGGGACTAACTTACTATTTACTATTCAGTTTATGTCGGGATATAGAAAATTATTAAGTTTCAAACAGGCAACGATAGTTTGTGATTTTAATGTCGAGTTCTTGAAGAAATATGTTTCCAGATTTTCGCGGACATTTGGTCAAATGGAACAAGCGGCCAGAAGCGGGAAACAGAATATTGTAGAGGGTTGTCAGGCTTCGCGTACTTCGAGCAAAACCGAGCTAAAGCTTTTGGGGGTGGCGCGTGCCAGTTTCGAGGAACTTTTGGCGGATTACGAGGATTTTTTGCGTCAGCGGGGATTGCCAATTTGGGACAAAGATTCTCCACAGGCGCAGGAGGTGCGGCGATTGTCGTATAAGTCCGATAAATCTTATACGACTTATGAGTCCTATATGTCGGCGGCGGAGACAGCAGCAAACTGCGCCATTTGTATGATTCACCAGACAAACTACTTACTTGATAGACAAATAGATGTTTTAGAGAAGAAGTTTATCAAGGAAGGCGGATATACAGAGAGTCTTTATCGGAAGAGGAGAGATTATAGAGGGTACTAACGTTGGAGTCGGTTGAGGATATACTCTTAGGATATCCGACGTCTCGCAGTAAATACCAAGAAATAATATGAACAACATAAAAAAAGACCTCCAAGACATATATCAAGAGCCTAGACAAGAGGATAATGGCAAGCAGGAAGAGAGCCGTGAGTATTATTTTAATCCAGAAGACCGAACCATCTCGCCAGTTGTTCCCGAGAACCAGGAAGAAATCAGCGCTATAAAAAAACCTAAAAATTCCCACAAGAAAATTTGGATTACTTTGCTGGTTTTAGGTTTATTGGTCATCGGCGGTTTTGCCGGTTATGAAGTTTATAAAAATTTGACAATGTCCGGAGCCGGGGGCAGGAGTCTGGGTGATATTTTTATAAACATCAAAGGACCAGAAGAGATTATTTCCGCTGCGCCGGCGGAGTATCGGTTTGTTTTGGAAAATAAGAAGCAGGCAGCATTAAAAGAAGTAGAGTTGGTACTCCGTTTCCCCAAAGATTTTTATTATAACTCAAGCAACCCCCAACCCCAGTCTCTCTCGGAGCGAAGCCCTGCGTCAGGTCGAGAGGAACTTGACGGGGGGTTATCTCCCATACCACCCATATCCCCCCAATCCCCCTTATTTCAGCGCTATGTCTGGGCATTCCCCTTAATTAAACCTGGAGAAAAGATAGAAATTAAAGTAATTGGCCGGATGTTTGGCAAAGTCGGCGATAAGAAAACCATAACTGCCGAGCTTTTTTATAGATTAGAAAATTTTTCATCAGAGTTTAAGGAAATGATTTCTTTTACCGGCGAGGTGACAGAAGATTTAATTGCCCTGGAAATTGAGGGTCCGGAAAAAGCCTTAGCTAATCAGGAGGCAGAGTATGTAGTAACCTTGAGCCAAGTATTGATTGAAGACTCAAGTCAGGAGAATCAATTAACCCAAGTAGGGATTGATTGTGTTGTAGGGGTTGATTGCAATCAACCCCTACTTAAGGATTTAAAAATATTTATTGAATATCCGGAAGGCTTTGAATTGAATCAGGTTTCGCCGCTGCCCAAGCAGGGAGAAGGCGAAGAATATTGGGAGATTGATTCGGGCAGCTTGGGTCCCCCATCGGGCAGCTTGGGTCCCTTGACCCAAGCTATTCAAGAAATCAAAATTATTGGTATTCTTTCTGGCGAGAGCGGAACTTATAAAGAACTAAAAGTTCGGGCCGGCTTTGATCTTGATGGCGGGTTTAGGCTACCTTTCGGCCACGAGCTCAAGGTCGAGTGGCAAACCCAAGAGTCGTTTCTCACCTTGCTTTTAGAGCCAAAGTTAGGCCTTGATTTGCAAGTTAATAATCTTTCCCTGCCGGTATATGCCGCGGACTGGGGCGAGAAAATCAGATATGCTTTGGCTTATAAAAACAGCGGGGATCTTGATGTTAGCGACATAATTCTGCGGCTTGATTTTACAGGCGACTTAATCGTTGATTGGGGTTCTTTTTCTTGCGGCGGGAAAGAATGTGAAGTTATGCTCTCAAAACACGGACTTATCCAGGGTATTATTTGGCGCAAGGAGCAGATAAAGAGCCTGGCAAAACTAGAAGCAGGCAGATCAGGAGAGATTGATTTCAGCATTGCCTTGATTGATAAGCCGCCCGCTCCAGACGGAGAAAACTATCATCTCCGGGCCCAGATAATAGCCCAAGCCGAGCTCGTAGATTTTAACCAGTCGTTTGAGGCGATGAGCGAAGAATCGGATATCCGAATAAAAACAGAGATTAAATTAAATGCCGAAGCCAGATACTTTACCGACGAATACCTAAAAATCGGTTCCGGCCCCCTGCCTCCGCGAGTCGGGGAGACCACGATTTATAGAATTTTTTGGGAGCTGGAAAATACTTCAAATGCAGTGAAAGACGTGCTCGTATCCACTGTTTTGCCGGATTGGATGGGTTGGCCTGATGAAGTGCAAGTAAGCGTGGGTGAGATTATTTATGATGAGGGGCTGGGCCAAGTAGTTTGGAGTATTCCAGAAGTCAAAGCTTATGCAGGACAAACAGAAGGTGAGATTCGCGAATCTCATTTTCAAGACCGGGCTCAAGCAAATTTTGAAGTTTCTTTGACGCCGCGGCTAAACCAGCAAGGACAATATGTGGTCCTGGCCCAAGAAACATCTTGTTCGGGAACGGATAGTTTTACCGAACAAGAAGTAAGCGCGAGACAAGGCTATTTAACGACTGACCTGGATTATGATTTGGGCGCTATGGGGAAGGGCGTCGTGGAATAAATTGGGTAAATTTATTTATATCCAATGCCTTGAATTTGTAACTTACCAGAGCTAGTATATCCCTAGTTTCTTAATTTCTTTATTTCTAGTTTCTTCAAGGTTCAGATATTTAAACCTTAAAAATCCAATGTCCACATTCAACACTATAGGTTTTGTGTTATCCAATTACGACTTTCGCGAAGCTGATAAAATTTTTTCCATCTATACCGCGACTCACGGGAAAATCGAGGGCTTGGCTGCCGGTGTGCGCAAAATCAAATCTAAGCTTCGGGCTCATTTAGAGCCCTTTTCTGTCGTAGACATAATGATTGCTCATGGCCGGCATTATGACCGTTTGATTGGCGCAACCCAACAAAAAAATTATAAAAGGATTAAAAGCAATTATCGATTATTAATTATCAGTTATCAATTATTAGAAATCGTTGACCAGCTCACCAAACTCCATCACCCCGACTCTCGCATTTTTAATCTTCTTAAAGAAGCTTTTGATTTTTATGAAACTCACGATTTTACTTCCAGTCTTCTTAATCTCTCCAATAACAATGAAATAATAGAACAATTTAACAATTTAACAATCGAACAATCGGATAATGAAATAATA
Source organism: Patescibacteria group bacterium (assembly GCA_018896645.1). Lineage (NCBI taxonomy): Bacteria > Patescibacteria group bacterium. The sequence continues at coordinate 7,572 of JAHIMF010000074.1, forward strand.
GGGCAATCCCCCCAATCCAATTATCAATTATCAATTATCAATTATCAATTATTTCTTCGTTCCTATTTTATCCTAAATTTTTTATCCCTGCTCGGCTACAAACCAGAACTGGAAATTTGTGTTCGCTGCAAAACTTTGGTTTCGGAGAATTTTCATTTTAGCTTTCATGATGGCGGCGTTATTTGTAAAAGGTGTGTTGCCAACGGAGACCGCCAGGTTTCTGTTGAATCCATCGGGATTTTAAAACAATATCTAAGCAAGAACTTAAAAGATTGCTGTGACATCGGTAATGACGAGTCATCAAAATTAGTTGATAATTTTTTGCTTTATCATTTGGATAGGCCGCTTAAAACTAGTATTTTAGTAAAGGCGGAGGAACAAGAATCCCTAGCTATCCGTGATCAATCCGTGTAAATCCGTGTTTTATAAAAAAAGCTCAAGAATAGTTCGTCTTGAGCTTTGTCAAGTTTTTGGTCGGTAGAACCAATTAAATATTGGTTGGTACGATTTGGTGATTTTTTGGTATAACCACCAGCGAGACCAGATATGACCGATGTTGCTTAATAGACCCAAAATAGTCCCTCCATTGACTAAGCCATTAAAAAAGAAACCATAAAGCCAGCTAGTGTACCCGGGGTTTAAAAGAAAGATCAGTAAAGCCGCAGTCTGGAAGAACCTTTTAGTTTTGCCCCAGGGGTTAGCAGCTACTTGCCAATTTAAGGGTTTTCCCAATTTAATTTTGAGCGGCCAATATTGGATTATGGCAAGCCTAAAGACAACCGGCAAGTATTGGATAATAGTGAAAAGAATTCTTATCCCGTCCATTGAGAGCATAATGATTATAAAGCACCAGCTCCAGGAATTAAAACTAAATGTCCAGTAGCATTTAAAGGCTGTGCCAATTATCATTACTTTATCCATAAGCGCGTCAAGAAATTCACCGAGTTTACTTTTTGTTCCTAATTCTTCAGCTACCATGCCGTCAAAGCGGTCCAAGAGAGCGGCTAAGCCAAAAAAAATGGCAATAGTAAATGCTGAATCTTCTTGCCAAATTAGGTAGAGCATCAGTCCCTGGTAGAGACTTAAAGCATTTGCACTGGCTATCACTCTAAAGAACCGTCGGAGCCAGTCTAGGCACTTCGGTAATCCCTTTCCCACAGAAACAATATCTGTTACTATGGTTTTCGCATAGTGATAGATAACAAAGAACAAAATAGCAAAAGCAATATGTCTTTCCATCCCCCCCCTCTCTTTCTGATGGTTTTATTAATAAGAAAGTAAAAAGAACAGTCCCCCATAATTTCTAATATCTTACCTATGTTTTATTTTAAAGTCAAGTCTAAATCAAAAAAATCATCTGCCCGCATTGCCGAGCTCAAAACTAATCACGGCCTTATTCAAACCCCGTTTTTTATGCCGATTGCCACTGTTGGCGCGGTTAAGACTTTATCTGTCCAAGATTTAAAAATGTTGGGCGCGCAAATAATTTTATCCAACACCTATCATCTCTTGCTTCGGCCGGGTATGAGTTTGATGAAAAAAGCCGGCGGCCTGCGCCAATTCATGAATTGGCCTGGGCCGATTCTGACGGATTCCGGCGGTTTTCAGGTTTACAGTTTATCTAAAATACGCAGGGTTACGGATAGAGCCGTCACTTTTCAGTCGCACATTGACGGCAAAGAACATGTTTTGACTCCAGCCAAGGCCCTGCAAATTCAGGCAACTATTGGCAGTGATATTGCGATGTTGCTGGACGAATGCGTGGGCTATCCAGCCAAGCGCGAGGAAGTGGAAATGGCCGTGGAACGGACGACATTATGGGCCCAGGAATCATTAAAGCATAAAAGCATTAAAGCAAAAGAGTGGGGGAGTGACGAAGCGAGCCGTCGGACTGACGAAGCGAGCCGCAGCGAGCTTCGTTATCGTGGACAAAAAAACAAGAAATCAAAAAAACAATTTATTACTATAAGTTACAACGAGTTACGCGAAGGCGAACGAAGTGAGCCGAGCCAATTATTTTTTGCGATAAATCAGGGCGGCGTGTATAAAGATTTGCGTCTCAAATCCGCCCGCGATTTGGTCAAACTCAATTACGACGGTTATGCTATTGGCGGCTTGGCTGTAGGCGAACCCTGGCCAAAAGCTTTAAAAGTATTAGACTGGGTTATTCCGGAGCTGCCAGCGAATAAACCGCGCTATCTTATGGGAGTTGGTTATCCCGAGCAAATTGTTGAGGCAGTGAAAAGGGGAGTGGACATGTTTGACTGCGTCATCCCCACCCGCGAAGCCCGGCACGGGAAATTGTATATGTGGAATTATCCTAGGAGTGACACCGCGAGGCACGGCCGAGCGGTGTTAGCGTCCAGGAGTGACACCGCGAGGCACGGCCGAGCGGTGTTAGCGTATGAATTCTACACCTCTCTCAACATCCTCAATTCCAAATTCTCCCGTGATTTTTCCCCAATCTCTAAAAACTCAAAAATCCCGGAGCTCCGAAATTATACAAAAGCCTATCTCCGCCACCTTTTTAAAATCAATGAGCCCTTAGCTCAACGATTAGCCACGTTTAATAATTTGGAGTTTTATTTGCAGTTGATGGCAAGGATTCGGGAGGAAATAAGGCAGGGTTTTATATAA
>JAHIMF010000075.1 GCA_018896645.1 Patescibacteria group bacterium
ATAAATCTGGAAAAAGGATAAGAAAAAATATCCAATTCCCCGGAAATTCTATCTACTCTAAACTTGAGCCAACCGCTAGGATTAACCTCCAGCACCTCCATCAAATCACCATCTTTATCAATCCCCTGCCACCCCGGCCCAAAATCCGGCCCTAATTTCTGTTTTAGCTCACTAAGTAATTCATCACCACCAGCCTTATTAACTACTGTATTAACTTTATTAACCTTATTAACTTCATCATCAATAACATCAGCCCCTTTCTCTTTGTCAGACTTTATCAAATCCCCCTGCCCCAAATCATTCACCAGCACCGTATGCACCCTCTGCCCTGCCGGCAAATTCACGTTCTTCGCCTCTGTCTCCGCCTCGGCTTTTACATCATCAAGCGAGATAATTTTATTTTTAAAAGCCCTCAGCAATCCCTGGTAAGCAAACGAGTTTCTGATGCTCTCTAATATTTCGGGCGTAAAATCCGCCATAGTCACTTTCTTGGACTTTTCGCCTGGCGCTAGGCCCATCTTTCTATTAAGACGGTTTAAATTCTCTTCAGCTATCTTAAAATTTGAGTCAATTTTTAAAGCCGCCTCATAGGCCTCCTGTGCCTTTTCTAATTCGCCCTGGTTTTCAAAAATCACGCCAACATTATTTTTAGCGTCAGCGATTTTATCTATTTTTTGATAACACAAAATCGCCTGGTCAATATTGCCCTCTGCTTGATAAGCCACGCCCAGATTAAAAATAACTGTCTGATCAAGAGGCGCCAATTTCAAAGCTTGCTCATATAATTTTTGAGCTCTTTTATAATCTTGCTGACCAAACGCCTTGTTGCCGCGGTCAATTAATTTTGAGATGTCTTTTGACACAATTTATTATTTATTATTCCAGCCAGAGGGTGCCTGCCCGCCTTTGGAGGGGTCAGCCTTTGGCTGATATTATTCTTTTTTATTAATTTGTTGCGCTTCGCCCTGAACCAGAGGTTCTCGGTTCTGGGCTTCGCTTTTATTGATTTATTAACTTTACCTGTGGTGAGTCGCATCGAACCGTTAACTGTCAACAATTATCAATTAATATCAACTAATTTCTATCAATATCTATAAATTTCTACCATGCACGCCAACACAGTCGTGATATCAGTAGATATTAGTATCTCAATTTCTTCGTTATTAACTTTATTAACTATCATTAGCCATACCCTTTATTTTCCTGGCCTGAGTTTGTCGAATGGCTTTATTTCTCTATTTCTTGCTTTAATGTTTTTTTGCTTTAATGTTTTTTTGCTTTAATGTTTTTTTGCTTTAATGTTTTTTTGCTTTCTTGCTTTAATGTTTTCTTGCTTTAATGTTTTCTTGCTTTAATGTTTTCTTGCTTTCTTGCTTTAATGTTTTCTTGCTTTCTTGCTTTAATGATTACTCTTCCATTATAATTATACCACATCTCACCTTTACAAGCTACATGTGGACAAAAATTAAGCAATATGCTATGGTGTATTTATCCTGGGGTCGTAGCTCAGCTTGGTTAGAGCGTCTGCCTGTCACGCAGAAGGTCGAGGGTTCGAGTCCCTTCGGCCCCGCCACACTTCGCTCCACTAAAGTGGAGCTTCGTGTGGCTTTCAGCCATCACTTCTAAAAGCAAAATTGTTAATGTTTTGAAAGCGAAGCGTGTCACCCGACCTGTCCCCCGAAGCGCTCCGTCGCGCTCCGTCGCCAGAGCTTTGGAGCGTCGGTGACCAGAGCTTTGGAGCGTCGGTGACTTTAGCGAAGGGGGAAGCTTTAGTAAAGGGTGACAACGAAGGGTGACAGTATATCTAATATATTTTGTTATGTATTTTGTTTATTTGCTAAAATTAGTAAATAGAAAAATTTATACTGGATCAACTCCTGACATCAAACATAGAATTAAAGAACATAAACTAGGAAAATGTAAAGCGACAAAAGACTTTCGTCCAGTAAAATTAATTTGGTGCTGTATTTTTCCTAAGAGACTTCAAGCAAGACGCTTTGAAAATTATTTAAAAACTGGATCAGGCCAAGCATTCCGAAATAAAAGACTGATTTGCAACTAAAAACGCCTGTGTATATCTCTCCTTGCCTAAAATCCCCTAAAACGCTATAATAAACAAAGAAACCAAGAAATAAAGAAATATAGAAATAAAAAGAAATAACTAAAAAAACTCCAATGACTAGTCTTCATTTCTTAATTTCTTTATTTCTTAATTTCTTTTTCCCTAAAATCCTCTCACTAATAATAAAAAATAAGCTGTTTTTAATCCCCACCAGGCATTAAATAATTTAAATATTAACATTTTAATTTTAAGAAAAACTATGGCAGAAGACACATTAGTCGTAGGCTCAAAAGTTAAGGCCTACATCAAATCAAAGGGTTGCCATACATCTAGTGACGCACTCGGGGCTCTGAACGAAAAAGTTCATGAAATCCTCGATAAGGCCACCGCAAGATGTCAAGGCAACAAACGTTCAACAGTGAAGCCGCAGGATATGTAAGTTTGAGCGCGGATTCGAGGTCCTCCTATGTTTTGAGGACCTAACTAAAAAATCCTCTTTTTTATGAGGATTTTTTGGTTGGCTAATATTAGCCAATTTATCCTTTAAAAAAACAGATATCCATTATTTTTAAACCTCCACCCTTGACTTTTTAAAAAATCTATGCTATATTTAAACAATTATAAATCGTACTTCCCTAGGCCCTATTTGGGGTAAACAGGGATGTTTGACAACCGAAAAACTTCAATAATAAGGAGGCATGAAATGGCAAAGGAAAAAACTGGAACAATGGCCGGTGCTGCTGTGATAGCCGGAGCAGGCATTGAAGCTGGCAAGGGAATAATCCGTGACCTTGCTAAAAATGTGGGGGAACATCTAACCAGCCAGTTCAAAGAAAGCATTGGCGGACTCGGCGTAAAAGATGAAGGCAACTACAATGCCGTCATCAACGCCTGGGCCACTGCCACGGGAAAAAAGGAAAATGATCAGGGTGAAAAAATTGAAGTCCTGGTATTTTCTGATGGCGTAACTAACGCCAAAAAGCTGGAAACATGGATGAAGAAAAAGTTAACCTCACGGCAACAACGCTGGTTCATAAGAGTCATCGCCAATATGCTGGCCGATGAACTTGCAGTTCGGGAAAAGGGCACTGAAAAAAAAGATGCCTTATCTGTCACCGAAGCCGCGATTGTTATCGCCCGTGAACTTAATAGCCTAGTAAAGGATTATCCTGACGAAAATGAATGGATAACCGCTCTCTACGCGCGACGGCTTATCAAGCAGGACTATCTTGATGAGGGCTACCAGCTTTTCAAGCAATACCTCATTGCCGCGGGAGAGGTGTGGGAGGAAGTTATTGAAAAGATGCGGGACCGAACCAAAGAAGCCGAGCAAAGATATCAAGTTTTTATGTTAGAACTTGCTGGAGCCGAGATAATTGACGATTGGCTCGACTCTTCCGATGGATCCGCATCAAAATCCTTTCGAACAAGTATCGGCTCTATGACTCGGGAAAAGGCCATAAAAACCCTAGGGCAGTTAGTCGCCTTGCCTAACGATAAACAACGCACGAAAATGGCAAGTGTCCGAGGGTTAATGAAAGTTAATACTCTCGCCGCAAGAATGCGAGCCCGCGCTAAAAAGGTGAGGCAGGAAACCAAGCGCCTCAAGAAAAAATAACGGAACAGAAAAAACGGTTAAGCAAAGGTAAAAAAGGGGGTTTATGATGCCTGACAAAGATGGAGTGGAAGGAACGATCGATAAGGTGGCCGAAGAAACAAAAGCCTTCTTCCAAAAGCTGGAAGATTGGCTAAAAGAGGGAAAGGTGCCATTGCTGGCCTTTATCCTCGCGGCCATTTATGTGGTAGGGAGAAAATGGGGCGATGAGATTGTTGAATGGCTTGAAGGATTTATGGACATTGCGGGCGCCTACAGCGAGCGTCTCGCTCTTCATGGAAAAAGGATAATCAGAAGAGTAAGAGACAGGGCCAAGCGATATAGTATAATCTATCGCTGGGCGGCCTTGATTCTCTTGGGCGTTGCTATTATATTCCTTCTGATCGGTTCTGGCTGGCCAGGATATTGGGCAGGCGGGACTGTTGTGGGAATATTCCTGATAGTTCTTGCAATCCTCTACCCAGTATTAATAGGTGTAATCCTTGGTTCCGTTGCCAATGGTTTAAGTAAAATCAATAAAAAATGGACTGCCCTTCAACTGGCAATCAGATGGGTCAACGGACTCATGCTTGCTGTCTTGCTTTTTCTGACTCTCTGGGCAATTCATTTGGATATTGGCAGGGACTTCTATGGCCTGGCAGTACTGGCAGTTTGCACAGCACTGGCGGTTACAATCTTTGCTGTTATTGTTGGTAAATCTGGCAATCTGCTTTACTACCTAGCCATAATTACGCTGGTGGCTAGCGTGATAGGTTATGCCTTTTTCTATGGTTTCTTTGAGGCCGGCAAAACAGAGGCCGACTTGGCAAACATCATACAAGCGGGTGGCGCTAACATTTATGGCCAACCCCGAACTAGCCAAGTTCAACTGCCCCTTCACAAGCGGGAAGGCAAGAATAGAATTGCCTCCACTGTCTTGAAAGACAGCACTGATGTCGGAGAGTTCATGGTGTTTGACCAAGAGGGCTTTAAGCCAAACGGGAAAGGAGAGCTCCTAATTGGGATAATTCGTAAAACTCCCAAGGGTTACTTAGGAAGGGAACAAGATAAGTATTATGTTCCCAGTCGACTAGTAACCCTCTATCGATTAGGAGGCCCGAAAAGGGAGGTTACAAAGCCCCCTCCGCCTGACGATGACTCCACGAGCGCCCAGGAGGAGCGCGGTGATGTCGAACCAAGACCGACTCCTGCCACGACTCCGTCGACTTACGCCTCTGGCACCCCGGTTCACCTCGAACCCCATGAAGTCAAATTCTTTGGCTTGAGGGTCCGGGCGAACCAGTTAATAACGTTTAGGACCAATGTGGCTGACTGGTGGTTATTAGACAGCAACGGAGACATCCATTTTGCCAAAACCCGAGTTCGTTGGCGAGTTGACACTCCAGGTGAAATAACCGTGAAGGGGGGCAACCGTCCTATGACACTCTGGGTAGATCTTTAAACCCAAAATAAGGGGCGTTCGATAATAAAAAAATCGAACGCCCTCTTTTTATTATTCTCTCTATACAAAATATTCTATTTTGCCCCCACAAAAGCCTTAAACACGAATGTCAAAATCGCATAACTAGTAAAAATAATTAACAATCCCAAAGTTGACCAGACCAAAATATCTTTGCCTTTTTTTATTCTTTGCTCATTCCCGCCGGAAAGCATCCACATAAATCCGCCATAAATAAACATTACTAAAGCTAATGAGCCCACAACACCTAACAAGGTTTGAATAAAATTACCAATACATTCCTGAACTGAATCGCATTGCAGGGGATTTGAGATCCCATTCCCCGATTCTTCGTGTCCTGCGGCCTGCTCCTCTGCCCCCGCAAAACCAAAACTTCCGAAAAAGAGGACGAGGCAGAGAAGGCAAGCAATGGATAATTTTAATAAAAAGGTTTTTTTGGTTTGCATGGGGGTCTAATAATTGATAATTGATAATTGATAATTTTTTCTGTGTTTTTATTATAGCATGGGTCATGAAAACATAAAAATATAAGCTACAGGCGTATAAGTTACAGGCTGAGCAATGAGAGGAATCTTCTATAAAGATCCTTTTTACCCCGATGATCTATTTTAGTAATCAAGATGCTTAAGCCTTTCCACTTGAAAATAATTCGAAAATCGCCGATTCGGAAACGGTAAAAGCCACCGCCAAGGGGTTTAGTAAAACGCAAAGGTTCTTCCCGAGTGCAGTAGTCTTCGATTTTATTGACAATCCTTTTCTGAATATCAACCGGCAGTTTACTCAAACGTTTATCAACTTTTTTGGCGAAGTTATAACCAATCATAGGCCGAGCCTTTTCTTAACTTCTTCGCCAGAGACTACACCCGAGGCAATAGATTCTTCCATTTCTTTTTGAAACTCCGGAGAAGCGGCTTCAATGTCTTCTAAAAGCTCATCTAATTCTTCTAAGGATTTAGCGCCAATAAAAAAGCCGCAAGTCAAACCTTTATCATCAACAAATTTAACTAGCCCTTTGGAATTTTTCCAAGGTAAAGACTCAAGCATTGACACAGGAGCAGTTTTAGTTTTAAATGAGGCCGGAAGAGCCATAAAAATAAAATTAAAGATGATACAGACTTTTCTTTGTTTTTATTATAGCATGAATCATTAAAGCATAAAAACATAAAAACAATATAGCAGTACAACAATTAAATCCTTATTCCCCTGTTTTTGCAAAAGTTTTTAACTTCTATAAGCAGGACTTTCTTAACTTTTGACCAAGTGGCGGTTTTATCAAATAACTTTATTCTTGTATCTCTTCCTTCTCCATCAGCATCTTGAAAATAAATCAAGGCTCGCAAGCAAGTATAAATATCATACTCTGGATGTTTCTCCTGAACAAACTCTAAAATCTGACCCAATGTATATCTTTTCAAAAGATAGTAAATGTCAAAAAAATCTCTTTGCCTGCCCCGCTGAACTATAGCAATTATTTTCATGGCGGTGATATCTTCAACACTCGCCAAATTGATATCTGAAAACTTAACAAAATCTCTAATCAGAGGATACGGATAATAAAAAGCAGTAAGATCAACATTCCTGATGACAGTTCTAAAATCAGAGGATGTGGCTTCGGTAATTTTTATTTTAGTGTTTATAAAATTTTTCTTGAACTCTGATAATAAAATAAGCGGTCTTATTTTTGTTTCTTTATAAAAATCAAAATCCACTGAAGTCCGATGCCCAATCTGCAAAGCTAAAGCCGTGCCACCAGCCAGATAAAATTTATACTTCTTAAAAAAAGAGAGTGTCTCTAAAATTTCTTTCTGACTTTTGGATAATATTTCTGGATATAATTTATCGATAGTCATGACTTTAAAACTTTGGATTAATATCTAAAATCGCCTCCTGGTATTTTTGAGTCGGTACTTTGACATCTAAAATTCTAGTCCAAAAATTTAATGACCGCGGATACCAAGTGCCTCTTCGTGGTTCTTTTAAAACTCGCTTGATTTCACGAGGTTGATAGATTTGGAACAGCCATTTGACCTGTTCTTCCGTGCCACAATTCAAAACCTGCATGATAATTTCTTTTTTATCACGAGGATTATCAATCCGCATCTTGGAAATATTATTTGACCAAAGCGCTGACTGCAAAAATTTTGGCGGTTTTTTATTTTTTCTCATATTTTATCTTCTCTAAATAATCAGAGACATAGCCCAAAAATTCCTCAAAATCGCCCAGGTTATTTTGCATTTTATCATGCAATTCTTCTTCAGTAACATGATAATAATCGTGAACCAGGCGATTACGATAACTTGCCATTTTTCGAAAAACTACTGCTCTGTCATCTGGGATAATGCCTAACTTTGACAAACTCAAAAATATTGAACCATAATCTTTTTGAATACCTTCACCGGGTGTCTTTGCCAAAATATGCGTACCCAAACTAATCATGCCTTCAATGGCTCGCTGGAGCCGATAAGCAACCTGGTCAATTGCTGTTTGGTTCTTTTGAAATTCTGCCAATGACAAATCCTGATACTTTTTAAGAATATCAATAGACTTTTCAATATCATTCATTAATGTTTTAACCTTTTCTATGTCTAGGTTAAGCTCCATAGTTTTGAAGTGAATGTCTTTTAATTGTTTCCTCGGTAAACATTCTCAAAATTGGTTTAAAATCTAAGTACCGTAGGGCAGTCTGTTCTTCATAATCAGTGGCTTTATTATAATTATCAACATAGATCATTTTGCTTTGATTGATTGCCCTAAATTGCAAAGCAATCGGTGCTTGATGCAAAAATACAATATCAGCCTTACTCCCTTTGCCAGCAACTTCTTTGGCAAAAATTTCCTCAAAATCAGCATACGCTAAATCTTTATCTTTTGGATAGCCCTTTTTAAATAAAAAACCAAAATCATAATCACTGCCAGGATGAGCGGTTTTGTCTGTTTGCGAACCAAAAAGGTACACTGCTTGAACGCCGTGTTTTTTTAGTAATTTTATGACTCTTGAAGAAGTTATCTTATGCATTGTCTATATTATATCACAAAGCAAGAAATCATGAAAGTCGGTGAACAAAATTTAAATTGCTATAGGCTAAATTGTTACGATTTTGACAAGCTTTCTTAACAATTTAGCAATTTAACAATATAATAATATAACAATGAAACAATAAGACAATCCTATCCACCATGAGCTAACTCTCTACCCCGAGCGATCTTCCACGCCATCAGCCCCGCCCCCGCCAAAACCAACACCCCGCTGGTCCAATGGCCTAAACGTAAACCTAAAATAATTGGTTGGACGTCTAAGCGCAAGAACTCCAGAAAAAATCGGCTTAATGAGTATGAAGTGAGATAAGTGAGAAAGATGGTGCCAGGTATTGATAATTGATAATTAATAATTGATAATTCTTTTGTTTGATTGCTTGATTGTTTGATTGTTTGATTGCTTTTTATCCTTCTTGCATGCATCCAAATCAACACTCCAAAAATTATAAAATTCAACAAGCTCTGGTATAAAAATGTTGGATGGAAAAATTCAAAGCCTTGATAAATCTCGGGCCGGGCTAAAGCATTGATTGGAATGCCCCAGGGCAAGCTGGTTGGCAAGCCAAAAATCTCTCCATTAAAATAATTACCCCACCGGCCAAAGGCTTGGCCAAGGATAAGGGCTGGAGCCAAGATGTCAGCTAAGAGCCAAAAGGTGTTATTAACTGATAATTGATAATTGATAATTGATAATTTTTGATTGCCCTCTTTCGCCTTCTCCGCCCCCTTCGCCTTCTTAAGCCTTCTTAAGCCTTCTTCTCCTTTCTTACTATAAAACCAAATCACCAAAACGCCCATTATCACCGCGCCGTAAATCCCCAGTCCCCCGTTCCAAACCTTAACAATATCTATGGGATTGCTAAAATAATGCTGCCATTCGCATAACACATGATAAATCCGCGCGCCAATCAAACCAAAAATAATCAACCAAAAATATAAATCTACAATCTGGTCTTTTTTTATTTTATATCTCTCGGCCAGCCTCAAACTTACCAAAAAACCAAAAATCACGCCGCAGGTAATAATAAAACCATACCAATGAATAGAAATTGGACCTAAGGAAAACATAATAGGTTGGGGGTGGTAAGTGTGGAGAAACATAAATAAAGTTAATACAGTAGTTAATAAGGTTAATAAAGAAACTGCTATGTTTTACAAGCTTATTAACTCTATTAACTTTATTAACAATTTATTAACTATAGATTTTTAAGATGATAAATGAAAATATAACAAACGAGTCCTAGTATCAAACAATGACACCAAGACTCGCATTATCAGTCAAAAAATCAATAAAAATCATTTCAATAACTCTTCAATCACTGCCCTAAACTCTGCTTCTTCGGCAACCAAGTCTTGCTGGGACTCATAGCCATTGCCGATGCGCCAATATTTGCAGCCGAAAACAAAAGTCGGCACATAGCCTTCGGGATTAAATTTTCTATAGATAGCCAGTTCAGCAGTTGGCACACTGGTCTCCGGGGTTTGCGTAAGGGTGTTATCATTCATATCCAATTCCCAATGATAAGCAATGATTTTGCCGCGGGTCATATACTCCCGCATGAGCTCATCAAATGTTTCTTTAATCCAAGTACAATGCGGACAACTTGTTGTTGAAAAAAGCCGAATCACAGGCTTGCCGCTTTCTTTGCAGGCTGGCTCGCCGCTATCCATAAAAGTATCAATCCCGGCCGCGCCAGAAGGCAAAGCTTGAACCTGGGGCGCTGGAGGTTGTTGTTGGGCGCTCTCACTCCCCTCGGCAGTCTGCTCGGTAACCACGGCCGGAGCTTCGCCTGCTTGCTCATCCTTAAACATAGAATAAAGCATCACAAAACCAACCAAGCCAAATATAACTAGACCCGCTGCTAAACCCAAAGCAAAGCTAGTTTTTGCTGAGATGCTTTTCTTTTTTTCTTTTTGCTCATTCTCCATTATTTTATTAATTTATTGGTTTATTGATTTATTAACTTTATTAACTACTATATTAACCCTATTAACAAGTTTAGTTACACTCCCCGCCGCTATCCGCTCCTTCACCTCCAAAACCAAATCCCGGGCTGGGCGTGGTGGTTGAAAGCTCCCCGCTGCAAGCTTGGGGCGCTTCGTTAAAAGCCGAGCAGATTACTGTGAGCAAAGCGGCTGGCGAACGGCCAGAAGCGACTTTAGTGCTGTTAACAACTAATCCTGGGGAACCCTGGATTTGGTACTGGGCAACTGCTCCTTTGTCAACTTCAAAAACTGGAAATTGTCCATTCATCCAAGTGGCTTTATCATTAAATTTTTCTGTCACTTGAAACTCTTTATCCGTAGCCGCCACGCATTGATTTAAATTAGTTTGATTGATTCCTAATTGCTGAACACATTTAGCTGACTGGTTGGAGTCATCAACCTCCAGAAAACATTCTAAATAATCAGGTAATTTCTGGGGCTCATTCTTTTGGATGCAATACTGCCTCATTTGTTCATTAAGCTCTTTTTGGCCATGCATGGCATAATCGCAAAATTTTAATTCAAAATCAATCGCCTCGCCTAAAGCTTCCACCACCGGTAAAATGCCTTTTTCTATCTGCGTGCCATACGGGCAATGGCTCATCACAAAGAGCTCTATTTTTGGCTTGTCGCTTTTCACGACATCCGCTGGCTGAACTGTATCCCCGCCTTCTTGAGCTTGGTTCTTCCCTTCAATCTCTTCAATATCCATCACCTGTGGAAAAAATTTCTTGCCGTCTTTGGTCATAAAAGAATCTATGATCTGGCCGTTGCCAAGATTAATAGCCAGCTTATAAAGACCCCCCTCTTCTGTAACCTCTTGAACAGCGGCCGTAGTGCCGGGTTGCATCAAATTTTCATTAATAAATTTTTCTGCTTTTGTTTTCACTTCCTCCGGGCTAAGGATAGCGCTGGTTTTTGACAAGCTGCAGCCCGTCAAAACAGCTAACAACACTAGACTAAGAATAACTGCTTTTTTCATAATTTATTGAATTAATAATAAAATGCTAATATAAAAGTCTTATGTCATTGCGAGCGTCGTTCTTTGCTGTCATTGCGAGCGGAACGGAGCGACCCGCAGGGAGCGGAGTGGAGCGTGGCAATCCCGTTTTCCACGCTGTCATTGCGAGCGACTCTTTGTCTGTGCCAAGTAATACTGGCCAGGGCAATGAAGAATAGGGTGGGCAGTAAGGGTGGGGGGAGCGAAGCAATCCCGTTGATTACCTGTGGACGGCGTTCCACGCATTCCTGTATGGCTGCGTCTACAGGATTTACCACGGGATTGCTTCGCTCTTTTTATCTTTAACTGTCTGCGCCTTGTCCTTCTTTTGACAAAGCTGCTCTGGCTTGGCAAGTCCTACAGTCGCTCGCAATGACAAGGAAAAAGAATGTCATTCCGGAATGACAGCTATTACAACACCGGTCGCTGCTCTCCCCACGCTGTCGCCTTTTCATAATGCCAGGCCGCTCGCAGAATCGCGGCTTCATCAAAGTGCTTGCCAATAAGCTGCAGTCCGACTGGCAGACTGTCCACCCCGTTAGATAATTTTTTACCCTCGTTATTATTTCCAATTTTATCTTTATCTTTTAAAGTAGTGCTTTCTTTTTTTAAAGAATATCTAACGGGGTCAATAAACCCGCAAGGAACAGAAATCCCTGGCCCGCCATAAAGATTAAGAGAAACCGTATAAATATCCGCTAAATACATCTGTAGGGGATCATCTGCGCGCTCGCCTAATTTAAAAGCGGTGGTTGGTGAAGTCGGTGTTAATATTACATCAACTTTTTCAAAAGCATTCTCAAAATCTCTTTTAATCAAAGTCCGAACTTTTTGAGCCTGAAGATAATAAGCATCATAATACCCGGCAGACAAAGTATAAGCACCCAGCATAATCCGACGTTTGGCTTCAGCCCCAAAACCTTGGGCTCGCGATTTTAAATATACATCTAATAAATCTTTAGTATCTTTAGCTGAATGGCCATATTTAATGCCATCATAACGAGCTAGGTTAGAAGAAACTTCTGCGGGTTGAATTATATAATAGCAAGCAACCGCATACTCTGTCAAGGGCAAGGAAATATCAATAATTTCCGCGCCAAGTTCTTTAAATTTTTTGATTGCTTCCTCAACCCGCTCCTTGACTTGGGCATCAATCCCAGTAATAAAATATTCCCCGGGAACACCGATTTTTAGGCCGGCAATACTTTTCTTTAAATCCTCCAAACAATCAGCAACTGGAATTTCTGGGGTAGTGGCATCATTTTCATCATGGCCGGCAATATATTTTAAAACAATCGCCGCGTCTTCAACAGTTTTTGTTAAATGACCAATCGTATCCAGCGAAGACGCCATGGCAATCACGCCATAGCGCGAAGTCCGGCCATAGGTTGGCTTGAGGCCAACGACACCACAGAAACTCGCTGGCTGCCGGATGGAACCGCCAGTATCAGTACCCAAAGCATAAACACATTCATCTGCGGCCACGGCTGCGGCTGAACCGCCAGAAGAGCCCCCAGGCACTCGTCCGAGATCCCAAGGATTATATGTTGGCCCAAAACCGGAATTTTCCGTTGAAGAGCCCATGGCAAATTCATCCAAATTAGTTTTGCCAATAATGACAGCATCTTGGGCTAGCAGTCTTTGAGTAGTAGTTGACTCGTAGGGCGGCAAATAGTTCTCTAAAATTTTTGAGCCAGCCGTAGTTTTAATGCCTTGGGTACAAAATAAATCTTTAACCCCAACCGGAATGCCGGCCAAGATGCCCAGCTCTTCTCCCCTACTAATCTTTTTATCAACTTTTTGCGCCTGTTTTCGCGCTTCTTTCTCACTGACTGTAATAAAAGCCTTGACCCGAACATCAACTTTCTTAATGCGCTCCAAATACAAATCTAAAAGCTCGGCTGCGGAGACTTCCTTATTAACTAAAAACTCGTGGGTTTTGGAAATTGTTAAATTATTTAACTGCATTTTTCCCCTCTATTGTTATATTGCTATATTGTTATATTGTTTTTTTATTTACTTAATTTTTCATTTGTAAACCTGATGAGATGATGGACTTCTTGCGGTAATTTTTGAAGTTCTTGAAAAATATGATTATATTGTTCATTTGTCAACAATCCTCGTCTTTTGGCTTTCTCGTTCCAATCTAAAGATTCGCCGATTGAACCGAAATTATAGCGATAAAATTGAACTTTTTCTTTCTTGAAATATCTAAAGAATCCTTCAGCGATATTTGCAGATATCGAATCTACTGCCCTAGTAAATTGTGAACCAAAGCTTTTTTTAACAAACCAATCCCACTTGGCTACAACATCCCAAACATAATTTGATAGTTGAAAGGCAATTACGTATGCTCTAACATCATTAAGTTTGAGATACTTCTTGTTAATCATGGAATTTCATTTTAACAATATAGCAATATGACAATATAACAATTCGTTTTCAAAAAACAGACCTAACTTTAAAAGAATCCCCATCTCTTTCCGGCGCGTTATCTAAAATCCCCTGCCTGGTTTTCTTTGACTGTTGTTTATTAATTTTATCAGCCCGCATAACATTTTTAAGGCCAGTTACTTGGGCCGTAGGTTCCACGCCCTTGGTCTCCGCTCCTTGCAGTTTTTCAATGTATTCTAAAATAGAAGAAAGCTCACCGGTATACTTGGCTTTCTCCTTACTGGTTAACTCTAACCGCGCTAATTTTGCAATTTTTTGGATATCAATCATACAAATTTATCCAGCACCTTTTAAAAATAATCGCGATAAAGGTGTCTGGATTTATAGTATATCAAAATTAATTTTTTAGCAAACGCGTTATTCGCATATGCCCCCGGTCGCCTTTCAGCCCCGAGCTCTCCTCAAGTCTGAGCGGCCTCGGAGTCGAAGACAAGGCCGAGGGGCAGGCAAGGCAGGCATACAATAAAAAAGCGGGCTTGTGCGTCACAAATAGCCCGCTAAAACGCATTTATCTTTATTATGCGCGCACCCCAAATGGCGCACCCACAACCGGACGCCCCGCCTGACGTTCATTCGGGTGGCTTGCGCCTTCTTGCCGCTGTAAAAGAGCCAAGGATGCTATTCCTTCTAATCGCCTCTTTATCTCTTCAGAGCGGCCGCCATTGCCGTTAACCTGAAGGTTTCGCACACCATGACGTGATTCGCTATGAACCCGAACACTGCCATGTTGCTTTACTAGTTGGACCAGAGCCTCAAACGAGGACCAATGTCCTCTACGCCATTGATTGTTGTCATCAAGCCAGTAAACACAAACCCGGTTACGTGGTTTTCTGCCGCGATTACGCCGATGAGACATTCTTTCCCCCCTCACGGTTGTTGGTAATATTTTCTGGACAAATCTATCGCTGCACTACCGCAAAGGAGTTTTCACAACCGTTTCCACATATAATCCCACCTCCTTCCGCGATTGAAATTTTAAGCCCTGCAAATATAAAATAATTTTTATGTTTTTATCCCCAAGCTTTGGGCAGTTCTCTTTCTTATCTCGGCTAAATCTTCCCTTGATACCCTGCCCTGTTTTACTATTGCCGACTCCTTGTAAATCAAAACTGGCTGATCACAAATTACCTTACTCAAAAGTGGCATTATTCCTTCTGGCAAAATATAATCATGGGGATAAATTTTATCAACCCTCCTGCTCGTAAGTAAGGCCGCATTAAAAGTACTCTTATATTGATGTATCCTCAATGGTTCTAAATTGATAGCATACTTTTTACTGTGCGAGTCCGAACAATAAAACAAGACAATATCCCCCCTCTCGAGGATGAATATTAGGCCTTGGCATATTGTTGATACATTTTACTAATTAGTTCAGCGTGCTCCTTATAAATCGCTTGCTGTTCTTTATCTTTTTTAAATTCCTTCCAAGTACCACGCTTTACTCTTAGTTGTTTGCTCTTTTTATCCATTTTAGCAATGTTAAAAATCTTAAAAAATATTTCCTCCCAACACTAATATCTATACTAACTCAAAATAAAAAATCTGTCAATCCCACTGCCACAAAAGCACAAAATGCCACAAAAAATTATCAATTATTAATTATCAATTATTAATTATTAACCCCTTGTGACATTTTATAAACTTATAATTATCTTATCAAACATCAAGCTTCACATCCTCAGCGCCCGCTCTTTCTCAAGCACCTTAACCGTGGTCTTCACGACAGTATCCGAAATCAAAGAAATTGAATCAATGCCGCACTCTACTAAAAACTGGGCAAAGTCCGGAAAATCACTCGGCGCTTGACCGCAGATACCAATTTTCTTGCCGTTTTCTCGCGCCGCTTTTATCACCTGTCTCACCAGATCTTTGACGGCTTTATTTCTCTCGTCATACACGTGGGCCACAATTTCGCTGTCTCTATCCACGCCAAGCACCAGCTGGGTTAAATCATTAGAGCCAATGGAAAAACCGTCAAAAATTTTAAAAAACTCTTGAGCTAAAATTACATTGGAAGGGATCTCGCACATCACATAAACTTCTAATCCGTCTTTACCGCGTTTCAAACCGCATTTTTCCATAATTTTTAAAACTTTCTTGCCTTCTTCCACTGTTCGGCAAAAGGGCACCATTATTTTTACATTAATAAGTCCCATCACTTCCCGCACTCGTTTTAAAGCATAACACTCCAGTTCAAATGCTGGCTTAAATTTCTCATCATAATAACGGGAAGCCCCGCGCCAGCCGATCATGGGATTTGACTCTTCGGGCTCAAAATATTTTCCGCCTAAAAGCGTAGCGTATTCATTAGTTTTAAAATCGCTTAAACGGACAATCACATCTTTAGGATAAAAAGCCGCGGCAATTTGGGCAATCCCTTCGGCCAATTCATAAATATAATAATCCGTCTTTTTCTTGTATTCACGCGTTTTCTCCTCAATCTGTTGCCTCACTGATTTGTCTTTAATCTTGTCAAAATTAACCAAAGCCAAAGGATGCACTCCTATATAACTGGAGATTATAAATTCCTCCCTAGCCAGCCCCACGCCGTCATTGGGAATAAACGATTCCCGCATCGCTTCTTCTGGATTTCCAATATTCATCATTATTTTTGTTTTTGGCTGCTTTAAAGTTTTAAGATTTGTCTTATTGACCTTGTATTTTACCTTGCCCTGATAAACAAAACCCTGCTCGCCGCCAGAGCAATCAACCGTGACTTCCTGGCCAGTTTTCAAAACTTTAGTGCCGTCTTCTGTTCCCACGATACACGGGATACCAAGCTCCCGGCTGACAATCGCCGCGTGGCAAGTTCTACCCCCGCTATTCGTCACAATCCCGGCGGCAATCTTCATAATCGGCTCCCAGTCCGGGTTAGTCATCTCGGTTACTAAAACTTCGCTCTTCTGAAAAGAATGAATCCCCCGAGTATCTTTAATCACATTCACTTTGCCCGCACCTATCTTATTACCAACACTTTTACCTTGAATTAATATTTTTCCTTTTTGGATCAGCCGATACTCCTCAAGCACATTAACATCACGAAGTGCCTGTACTGTTTCTGGCCTAGCTTGCACAACATACAATTCGCCGGTAATCCCATCTTTAGCCCATTCAATATCCATTGGTTTTTTATAATGCTCTTCAATCGCCATCCCCCATTTTGCTAACTTTAAAACCTCGTCATCGGTAATAGCATATCTCTTGCGTAAGCCTTTGGGAACCGGGATATTCTTTGTTGGACCTTTACCCGGCACCCTGCTATACACCATCTTAATTTTTTTATCGCCCGGTCGTTTAGAAATAATCGGTTTGAATCCTTGCTTAAGGGTAGTTTTAAAAACATAATATTCATCCGGGGTTACTTTGCCCTGAACAATATTTTCACCCAGACCATAGATGGAATTTACTAGAACTACATCCCGAAAGCCAGACTCGGTATCAATCGTAAATGTTACCCCGCTCGCTCCTTTATCCGCCCGCACCATTTTCTGCACCCCGATGGAAAGGGAAACCTGAAAATGATCAAAACCCTTATCCTCGCGATAACTAATGGCTCGATTTGTAAAAAGTGAAGCAAAACATTTCTTGCAGGCAGAAAGTAAGTCGTGCTCACCCTTAATGTTTAAATAAGTCTCCTGTTGCCCAGCAAAAGAGGCTGAATTATGAGTAATTATCCCTCCAATCCCTGCAGCAAAATTTTCAACCCCCGGAACTACAAAATCATACACTGGCTCACTATAATCTATTGGTTCAATCTTCTTGATTTGGTCCCAAAGCACTGATTTGCTTGCCAACAAATTATCAAAAAATCCTATTTTATAAGATTTGACAACTTCTCTTAGCTTCTTCGTTCCAAAACTGCCGGAAAAAATTGCCTTATTCCAAGGGCTCATCCCTTTCTTAAATCTACCCCTTTTATCATAGTATATGTATCTTCCTTGAATCTGCTTAGGTGTCTCGTAAAATGTCTTGTGACAAAATCGACAATAAAACCTTTCTTTACCCTTATAATAACTTGACCTCTCTATTTCCTTCTTGCAACTTGGGCATACATTAATTTCAGTCTCCTTTTTGGGTAAACTATCTATAAAGTGTTCTTTAATTTCTTTTGACAAAAATTCATTGATATTTATTCTATTCTTAAATTGAATATTCTTGGTCTTCTTGTAATTCTCAATCAGCTGATCCAACTTACAAACCTTGCTTTTAACTGTAAAGCCAACAAGATTTCTAAAACTCTCTGCCTCATGATAAGGAATCACAATATCAATACTCTTGCTCCTTTTTCGCAAATAAAACTCAACTCCCAGTATCTCTAACAACTTTACTATTCCGCCAATCAACATCTCGGATGTAGAAGTGTAAGATATTATTCTATGAGAAACATAACCATCGCCATCAAAACATCCTCTTAAAAATTCCCCAATCAATTCTATGTTCCACTCAAAAACAAATTCTGGAATTTTTTTAATACGACAAGATCTTCCCTTTCCCTTTTGACTGCCAATAGGCTCCCCTGTAACTATGTGCAAAAATCTAACCAACGACTTGCAATAAACCCTTAAAGTGCTTCTATTAACCTTTTGTCTATTATATAATCTTAAAGATTTGCAAAAACTAATTACCCGACTCATTACTTCTCTGTCACTGTTTGTAATCATCACACAATTATTTCTATAAGTAGAACCTTCGGCTAAATAAATACCCAAAAAATAAGCAAAGTCTTTGGTAAAATAAATTCTACTTGGCAGCCCATGTTGAATTTTCCAGTTGCTAGACTTATTTTTAATCTTTATTAAACCATTATCCTCTACGACATCATCGCCTTCTATATAATCTAAAAAATCTAAATAATCATCTATACTTAAAGTCCCTTCAGGTAATTTTTTTATCACCGGTAACTTCTCGTTGCCCTCCAAGTCTCCGATTGAAGCCACTTCGCTTGGCTTTAATGTTCTCTCATCTAAAACAATTAACGTATGATTTGGTGAAACTGTTATTTCTCGACCCGTAACAGTAGTTATTTTATACAATCTATCCTCACTTGTTTTATGCTTATAAATTTCTTTGACTTTGCACCATCTAATCTCATTATCATCTAAAGCTGGAATTTCAATCTCATAACCTCTACCACCACCAACCAAATCATAAATCTCTTTCATCTTCCGATAATAAATTTTTCCGTCAATTTTAACTATGATATGTTCATCTTCAGATATACTCGGCAAATCCTCTGCTGTCGCGCTGGAGCGGACAGCAACATCTACCCGCGAGCTCTTGTATTCCCGACTCAACTTTTTATAAGCTTGGGTAATTTCTGTTTTTAGCTGCTCTGGCAATTTGGCTTTTAAAATCGCCTTTCGCACTTTAGCGCCGCGCTCCATCAAATTTCTGACGTTATGCGTGTCTAAATCTTTCAAAATATCTTTTATCTCTTGTTCAATCCCGGCTTCCTTTATAAATTGCTGATAAGCATACGCGGTAACAGCAAAACCATTAGGAATTTTAATTCCCTCTTTTGTAAGTTTTGAATACATCTCACCCAATGAAGCGTTTTTGCCGCCAACTGCGGGAATGTCTTTAATAGTGATTTCCTTGAACCAAAGGATGTTGGATTTTCGAAGACCCCGAGCTTGTTGAGGAGTATTTTTTTGCATGGAAAATTTTTTGATTAATAAAATTGTTTCAGTCAGAGCTAAGCTCATCTGTGTCAGCTTTGCCTTTGGCTGAAATAAGGTTAACAAAAATAACAAAATTATTAACTTTATTAACTACTGTATTAACCTATTAACTACTGCGATTGTTCAAAATGTTGCGTGTTGCGTGTTTCGTGTTTCGTGAATCGTGATTAAAACTTAAACTTCTTTGCATACTTCCCTAACACCGGCATCTCCCACATCTTACCAG
This sequence comes from Patescibacteria group bacterium, assembly GCA_018896645.1. Taxonomy (NCBI): domain Bacteria; species Patescibacteria group bacterium. The sequence goes on from JAHIMF010000075.1 coordinate 19,521, forward strand.
CCAAGGCATTTATAATACCCATTACCGAAAACAGGACAGCAACGATCCAACCGAGAAAAGATAAAAGCCAACCAAGCAAGGGCACCACGGCAATAATAATCAAAGCAATCTCACCAATAAAAAGCACTAGTCCTTGTCTGGCGTGGTGCTGGGCAAACTTGCTTTGTTTCTTGACCAACAAGGGAATGATGCATAAAATCCCAATGTAGGAAATCACGCCCATGGCCCGGTCAATGTCAATCTCCGGGGTTTGAATAGGTTTTTCTTCTGGCATAAAATTAAGGTTATTAGTTAGATTAGTTAGATTAGTTAGATTAGTTAGATTAGTTAGATTAGTTAAATTAGTTAGACTGATGAAGTTCTTTAACCAATAACCAATCTAACTTATAACTCTCTTTATTATACAACAATAAAAGAATCTTGACAAACATTTCTGTAACCAAAAAGCGCCCCAGTTTCCCAAGGACGCTTTTTTATTATGCATGCATCAATTTGCAGCTATTCGCAATTTTTAGCTATTCGCAATTCGTATCTATTCGTCTTCAATTCGTATCCGTTCGTGTCATTACATCATCCCCATTCCACCACCCATGCCAGCAGGCGGCATATATTCTTTCTTCTCCGGCAAATCAGTAACCACTGCCTCGATCATCAAAAACATCCCAGCAATAGAAGCTGCGTTTTGCAGGGCGCTGCGAGTCACCTTAGTCGGATCAATAATACCAGCCTGAACCAAATCTTCATATCTATTTTCTGCCGCATTATAACCGAAATTACCTTCATGCTTTTTGACTTCTTCACAAACTACAGAACCTTCTTTACCGGCATTTTCAGCAATCATTTTAACTGGATCTTCTAAAGCCCGGCGTAAAATATCAATGCCAATCCTTTCCTCATCAGTTGCCTGAACATTATCTAAGGCAGAACTTGCCCGAAGCAAGGCAACACCGCCTCCAACTACAAAACCTTCTTCAACTGCGGCCTTGGTTGCTTCTAAGGCATCTTCAACCCGGTGCTGTTTTTCTTTTTGTTCGGTTTCCGTGGCTGCGCCGACTTTAATTACAGCCACCCCGCCGGAAAGCTTGGCCAAACGTTCTTGGAATTTTTCTTTATCAAAATCACTATCGCTTTGTTTTAATTCTCTTTTAATTTGCTCAATGCGCTCCTTAATCTTTTGTTCATCGCCCTTGCCTTCAATAATAGTAGTATTTTCTTTGGTAGAAACCACCCGGCGCGCCTGACCCAAATCTTCAACTGTAACATTTTCTAATTTCAAACCCACCTCTTCGGTAATAACCTTGCCGCCGGTAAGTATGGCAATATCTTGAAGCGTTTCCTTGCGTCTGTCGCCAAAACCCGGAGATTTGACTGCTAAACCGTTAAAAGTGCCGCGCAGTTTATTAACCACTAAAGTAGCTAGGGCTTCGCCATCAACTTCTTCAGCAATAATTACTAAATCTTTTTTGCCGGACTGCGCTAATTTTTCTAAAAGAGGCACAATATCATTAACACTGGAAATCTTTCGGTCAGTGATTAAAATATAAGGGTCTTCAAAAACCGCTTCCATCTTATCAGCATTAGTAATCATGTATGGTGAAACATATCCTTTATCAAATTGCATGCCTTCCACATATTCAATTTCTGTGCCAAAGCTTTGAGATTCTTCAACTGTAATTACTCCGTCTTTGCCCACTTTATCCATGGATTCGGCAATGATTTTACCAATTGATTTATCATTAGCAGAAATTGAAGCTACTTGTTCAATTTCTTCATGACCAGAAACCGGCTTAGAAATCTTTTCCCTAAGCTCTTTGACGACAGCTTCCACTCCTTTATCAATGCCCCGTTTAATAGCCACTGGGCTAGAGCCAGCCACGACATTCTTCATGCCTTCATGAATTAAACTTTGGGCTAACAAAGTGGCGGTAGTAGTACCGTCACCAGCCACATCATTGGTTTTACTGGCGACCTCCTTAACAAGTTCGGCTCCAACATTCTCAAACTTGTCTTCAAGCTCGATTTCTTTAGCCACAGTAACGCCGTCTTTCGTAATGGTTGGTGAACCAAAACCTTTGTCCAAAACCACATTACGTCCTCTTGGACCCAAAGTAGCCACTACGGCTTGAGCTAATTTATCAACCCCCCTTAAAAGCGCTTGACGCGATTGTTCATTGTATAAAATTTGTTTAGCCATATATTTTCTCCACAGATAGCCACGGATTTTATACGGATAGCCACTGATCACGGATATCCTATCCATAGCAATTTAAATTTATTGATTTATTAGTTTATTAATTTATTAACTTAAGAAGATAACAATTGTATTACTATAAGTTACGCGAAGGCTGGGCGCAGCCCTGAACCTAAGCGTTAGCGCATGGTTCGGGGCGCAGCGAAACCGAGCTTATTACAACAAGTTACAAATTACATCCATGCTCATATGCCCCACAAGTATTATTCTAAAATCGCAATAATATCCGATTCAGAAATCACTAAGTATTCCTCTTCATCAACCTTTATTTCGTCAGGTGAATATTTTTTGAACATCACCTTGTTGCCAACAGCCACGCTCATTGGCGCGCGCTGGCCATTGTCTAATAATTTTCCCGGACCAACAGCAATAACTTCGCCTTTTCCGGCTTTTCTTTTTCCGCGGTATCCGGCAAAATAATGCCAGCTTTAGTGACTTCGTCTTCGCCGCTGGGTTTGATCACAACATTGTCGTGTAATGGTTTCAGATTCATAGTTTTTCTCCGAATTTAACGAATACTACTAATATTACTATTTTAAGCAATATTCGTTTTATTAGTATTTATTAGTATTTATTAGTATTTATTAGCACTCTATAGCTTCAAGTGCCAAATAAGGCCATTACATTATTATATATGATTTAAAAAAAATGTCAAGCCCCCTAAATAAAAAGGGCGGAAAACCGTAGTCTTCCGCCACCATGCCATGAATTATAGTGTTATCTCGTCTATCTTCACAAACGAGCAAGAATTAGCTCTCCCAGCCTTGCCATTTTCTCTTGGGTGTCCTCACCGTCATCGGCGCTAAAACCTCGCTGGTCCAAAATTTCCATCAAACGCTCTTTGTTATTCGCAAGATAAATGAACAAACAAAGTAATAGGGGATCACGAATAACCAAAGAATAACTATCAAGTTCGTCAATGAGGCCGAGAGCGCTCTTTATTATCCCGTCGTCACTAAAATCATCCCCATCAAGATGCCCGAATTTTATCAATACGTTCCTCAATGCCTCAAGCTGTGCTCCCTTAAAAATCACCTGTACAATATCATCACTCATGCTTCCTCCTTAATTTAGGTTTCGTCTCCAGCACAGGCCATCTGACAACGATGCACTCTTCCCAACTCAAGCAACACCCGAGTATCATGAAACCCAAAAATAAACTCCTTAAAAACCTTAGCCACTGCTTGGTTGCCGCCAGCTTCAACATGATCCAAAACCCCAAAGGTTGCCATTACGTCTTTCAACTGTTCGGCGTCCTCTTCACTAAAAATGACTACTGCATTCTTAGAAAAAAATTCCTTAAGCCAATTGAGCCAAACCAGGTTCATATCTCTAATAATGCGCTCGCGAGCATCACTATCTAATTACAAACAACGAGACAGCTCCACACCAACTAATTCTTTGAGCGCCTTAACAACATCTTTCATTTCTTGAACAGCCGCAACGCCTCCTTAACTTAAAGTTTAACTTCATGAAAAGAACCGCCTCCCAATATCATAACTTATCACACCTAATTTTCCATGTCAACCCCAAAACTAACCAACCAGCGCATTACCTCTTAAAAAATGAACCGCAACTGCTGCTTAATTTCCCGAAATTCCTCCTTGCTCAAAATCCCAACCCTTTTTTGCAAACGTTCCTTATCTAAAGTCCGAATTTGAAACAACAATACCACTGAATCCCTGTCAAGCCCAGAAATCTCCTTGGATAAAAAATAAGTAGTTAGTCTGCCCTTAGCTTTAAGATTAGAAGTTATTGGCGCAATAATTACCGTACTCAAATTCTTATTCAAAATATTATTCTGCAAAATCAAAACTGGCCTAAATCCTGCCTGTTCATGCCCTTTTATTGGATTAAGATTTGCTAAATAAATTTCTCCTTGATGAATTGTCATAATTTATTTAACTTCTGATTGAATTAAAGTCCAGTCATCTTCACTTGGCAAATCATCAAAATTAATCTGAGACAGGGCTCTGGTGTCCTTATCAAGTTTCTTTTGAAACCAAAACTCTAAAGCCCTCTTGATTATATAACTCTGCGTTAAATTTTCCCTCATCGATATTCCCTTAAGCTCTTTAACCAATAAAGAGGGTAATAAAGCAGAAATCCGAGTTGTCTTTGTCGCTGTATCCATAATTTACTAAATTAAATATTACGATTTCATATTATCATATCGTAATACAAAAGTCAACCCCAAAACCAACCACCAAAGCATCGCTCCAAAATACAAAGACCAGAAATAGTGATCAAAAAAAGATAAAATAATTGCCACTATCAATATTATAAAAAAATTCAAAGCCCAAATATCCTGCCTCGTTTTTCTGATAATTGATAATTGATAATTGATAATTGATAAAAGTATTCCCGCAAAAAACAGCAAACCAAAAATCCCAATCTCCGTCCAAACCAAAAGCCACAAATTGTGCACCGGCTGATAATCCCAAGCCTTTTTCTCTTCCATTCTCGCCTCATCGCCTTCACTCAAAACACCTTTTACGGAAGCAGACATCACAATCTCTCGCTGCCCTGGGGTGTGTCCATATAAATATAAAGTATAGTTTCCAATCCCCACACCCTTAAACCAATTATCCTTGATCAATGACCAGGCTTCTCTGTAACCAGCCAGCCGTTCCGTATTCGACATTGTCTCTAACCGTCCTTGACCAGCCACCCTCGCCATAAACGGCGCTTTGAATGTTATCCCAAAAACCGCAACAGTAAGTATTGTAATAACTAGTAATTTAAAACTAATAATTTTTCTAAGCTTATCTTTTCTAAATAAAGTAATAAAGTAATAAAGTAATAAAGTAATAAAGAACGCCACCCACGCTCCCCTGGAAAAAGTGGCCAGCAACCCAAACAATATAACAATATAACAATATAACAATATAACAATTTTAAAAATTGATGGCCTATCTTTTTCACACTGACCCTCGTACAACCCCACGCACATAACCAGCCCCGCGACCAACCAACCCGCTAACATGTTGGGGTGTGACAAACTGCCATAAGCCCGCAGCCAACGTTCTAGACCGACTTCAACCACGGAAACGCCCAAATCCCTGGCATTATGCAAAGCCATACCCAGCCATTTGCTGGCAAAAGTTTCTTGAAGCAAAAACTGCCAAATACCCAAACCTGCCTGAAACGTCGCTGAAGCCACAATTGCACCAGCAATTTTTTTGTAATCCAGCTTTGTTGAAACAATTAACCAAAAAAGTAAAACCCCCTCAAACAGCCGCAACCAGCCATAAAGCGCTAGCCCCGAATCCTCCGCCCACCACACTGACAGCACGCTCCACATTAAAAACAACAATATAGCAATATAACAATATAACAATTTTTTTGGAATCTTGAATCTTGAATCTTGAATCTTGCCACCGAAAAGTCTCAACACCACCAGCACCCACAACAAAATCTCCGTTCCATACAACGAATACGTCCCATACTCCCACGCCCCGCCGTTCAGCAGGCCCTCATGCCAAATCCATCTTGTCTGCCAAGGCAACAAAAAAACCAGGAGGTACATCCCCCATTCGATAATTTTATTAAGTCTATTTTCCATCTTCATAAATTTTATTAGAGGTATTTGAGTTTATTAGAGGTATTCGAGATAAACACCGCGCGCGCATCACTCAATATTTTGCCCAATAATCCTTCTCTTAAACTCGTCCCTGTAATATCCACGCCTGTCATTATCGTGAAATTTCAACATTCGGTCATTAACAATAACATCAGTATTCTTATTAGCCAAGTCCTTCAATCTCCTCGGCATAATCCTCATCTGCAGCCATCGGTAAAACCTCTCGTCAACATTTAAAAATAGCTTCTCACAAAAACACCTTAACAATTTAGCAATGCCACCCTTGGACCTTTCGACAAAGCTCAAGGCTTGGGGTCTTCGACAATTTAACAATTTTCTTCGCCCAATCATCTCCCACCCATAATCATTTTCACAAACCCACAAATTCTGTCCTCTAAACTTATCATAGATACCTTCGTCAAAAATCGGCGCCACCTGTTCCAGCCAATAATGCAAATAAATATCGTCAGCTAGTTTAATTTTCTCCAAATCCAAACTCTCTTCGGTCGTAAAAAAGCTCGCGCAAATTTTATCTCTGGTCTTTTCTCCTTTTGGGCGTAAGCCTAAAATCTTCAACGCCATTAAAATAAAAAAGCGGCAGCACCAAATTCTGCCAGCCTTACTAACAATAAATAAATCAATATCGCTTTTATCTCGAGCATTACTGTAAGCCAAATTATTGCAAACCGCAATCATCCGCACAAAAGGAAGCGACTTTAAAATTTTTAACACTCGCAAAGCTCGTCTAAACTTTCTTTCAGCAATATTATATCTTTGCATTCGCTGACTCACTAATCCATGCCTGTCTTTCAAAAAATAAAATCCATCACGACTCATGACCAATCCCTCATGACTCAAATACTCCAAGCACTTTCTGACCTCTGACATCCAACTTTTGGTATCTGAATACCGCCCCACCTCCATCAATGTTAACGGATAATCAAAAATATCAAAATACACAATCACTGATAAAATTGATTTTTCTAAATCGGACATATTTTATCCATTACTTAATTACTTTATTACTTTGTTACTTTTCTAAGCCACTGCCCTGTATAACTTTTACTCACATTTTTCACTTCATCCGGCGTTCCCTCCGCAATCACGTATCCACCCTTATCCCCGCCTTCCGGACCTAAATCAATAATCCAATCCGCATTTTTAATCACATCCATATTATGTTCAATTACCAAAACACTGTTGCCCCTATCAACCAGCTGGTGCAATACCTGGAGCAAGCGGTCAACATCAGCAAAATGAAGACCGGTTGTTGGTTCGTCTAAAATATATAAAGTTTTACCAGTAGCCCGGCGGGAAAGTTCAGTGGCTAATTTCACTCGTTGGGCCTCGCCGCCGGAAAGCGTGGTCGCGGATTGGCCCAGATGAATATAACCCAAACCCACATCATAGAGGGTTTTTAATTTTTGATAAATAATCGGAATGTTTCTAAAAAACGCTATTGCTTCCTCTACGGTCATTTCCAAAATATCAGCAATATTTTTGCCTTTATAATGAATCTCCAAAGCTTCTCTATTGTATCGCCTACCATGGCAAACCTCGCACTCCACATAAACATCCGGCAAAAACTGCATTTCTATCCGCACCATGCCATCGCCTTGGCAGGCCTCGCATCTTCCGCCCTTAACATTAAAACTAAACCTGCCGGCTTTATAGCCCCGAATTTTGGCTTCCGGCACTTGGGTAAAAAGATCTCTGATATAAGTGAAAACACCGGTATAAGTCGCCGCGTTTGAGCGTGGGGTTCTGCCAATTGGCGACTGATCAATATTAATCACTTTATCAATATGTTCTATCCCCAAAATCTCTTTATGTTTACCGGGCAAGTCTTTAGCGTGATATAGCTGCTGACTTAAGGCTTTAGCTAAAATTTCTATCATCAAAGTAGATTTGCCGCTGCCCGAGACTCCAGTCAAACAAACAAACCTGCCCAAGGGAATCCTAACATTAATATCTTTTAAATTGAACGCGCTTGCCCCTTCAATCTCAATCGCCTTGCCATTGCCTTTACGTTGTTTCTTTCTCTTTTCAACCTTAAGTTTACCTGACAAATACTGGCCAGTTATTGATTTTTTATTTTTCTCAATCTCCTGCGGCGTACCTACGGCCACAATCTCGCCTCCGTGTTCGCCAGCGCCAGGTCCGATATCAATAAGCCAATCCGCGCTCCGCATGGTCTCTTCATCATGCTCCACCACAATCACGGTATTTCCAAGGTCTCGCAGATTTTTTAAAGTCTCAATCAGTTTGGCGTTATCCCTCTGGTGCAAGCCAATGGTCGGCTCGTCTAAAATATAAATTACTCCAGTCAGGGCCGAGCCAATTTGCGTGGCCAGCCGAATCCTCTGCGCTTCGCCCCCGGAAAGCGTCTGCGCCGCCCGATCCAAAGTAATATAATTCAAACCCACGTTTTCTAAAAACGAGAGCCGATTAGAAATCTCTTTCAAAATTTGGTTAGCTATTTTTTTGTCGCGAGGGGATAATAGACTTGACATTAATTTTAAAATCCGTAAAATTAAAGAATCAACTCGTTCGTTTTGTTCTTTAAACCATCACTGGGAGATAAATATGAATTTCAAATACGGGATCGCGCCCGGGCAACACCGACTTTCCTTATCAGAAGAAGATATTAAAGAGCTCAAACTTGGAAAAACCCTAAGATGTGTTATTGACGAAAGTTCACTTTGGGTAAAAGTATTCAAGTCAGCAGAACATCTCAAAAATCAAAATGTTGTTCCTGTTCTAGACTCAGCCAATAACTACTGCGGTTTCGGTTTTAAAATGTCATTTCTGAAAGACCTTGTTTGCGCCGCTGACCACTGTTTAAGGGTACCTATTGAGGACGAGGTACTGATAATCTGTTTAGTCTAAAGCAGGGCGAGGCTTCCTCGCAAGCCAGGATAAATTATTATTCTGGTTTTTTTACTTCGCCAATCCCGCAAAAAACGCCTTGCATTCTTCCACCGTCATCTCTGTCACCTCGCTAATATTCTTCCCTCCCACTGTCACTGCTAAAGCCTCGGGCCTTAAACGTTTACCCCCGCAGCTTGGGCATAATTTTACTCGCATATATTTCTCTATCTCTATTCTGATATAATCAGATTGAGTTTCTTTGTAACGTCTCTCTAAATTTGGAATCACGCCTTCATATTTAGTACTTAAATCGCCATCAAAACTTTCCGACGTATAATCAACTTCATATCGTTTATTCCCGGTCCCATAAAGTACAATCTCCAGCTGGTTTTTCGTTAAATTCTTAACTGGCTTATTGATAGAAAAACTATTATCTTTGGCCACGGCCTCTAAAATTTTAAAATACCAGCCCTGATTCACGGAAATCCGGGACCAAGGCCGAATTGCGCCCTGGCTAATGCTTAAATTTTTATTAGGAATCACCATATCCGAATCCACTTCCAGTTTTGTGCCTAATCCGCTGCAAACCGGACAAGCTCCATACGGTGAGTTAAACGAAAAACTCCGAGGCTCAATTTCTGATAGGTTAATATCGCATTTTGGGCAAGAAAAATGCTGACTAAACAAAAATTCCTTATTATCGTCAGGCAAGCATACTATGACCAAACCATTACCTAAATCTAAAATAGTTTCCAGTGATTCAGCCAGGCGAGACCGCTCTTGTTTAGTTGGTTTAGAATTAATTTCCAAACGGTCAACCACCACTTCCAAACTGTGTTCTTTCATCTTATCAACTGTTAAATCTTCTGCTTCTTCAATAGAATAAATTGTGCCGTCAAAACGCACCCGCACATATCCGGCTTTCCGCACCTCTTCTAACACATGCTTATGCTCACCTTTTTTATCCCGAATAATCGGTGCTAAAAGCATTAACTTGACTCTTTTTTCCCGCTCTGAAGCAATTTTAAATATCTTCTCAATAATTTGGTCATTAGATTGCCGGCTAATCTCATCCCCGCATTTTGGACAATGAGGCTTTCCAATTCGCGCAAATAAAAGACGGAGATAATCATAAATCTCCGTAGTTGTTCCAACTGTTGACCGCGGGTTATGGCTTACGTTTCTTTGGTCAATGGAAATCGCTGGCGCCAAACCGTCAATTTGGTCCACATCCGGCTTATCCATCAGCCCCAAAAACTGGCGGGCATAAGAACTCAAACTTTCCACATATCGGCGCTGGCCCTCAGCATAAATCGTATCAAAAGCCAGAGAGGATTTACCGCTGCCCGAAAGCCCGGTAATCACCACAAATTTATTCCGCGGAATTTCCACATCAATATTTTTAAGATTATGGACCCGGGCGCCTTTGATGACAATGGAGTCCTTTGTCGCGGTCGTCTTATTATTTTTAATATTATTCCTGGGCATAGTATATCTAATGATAACTCGTAACTAGTGACTCGTCACTGGCCATTGGAAGTCTAGACCCTAATTACGAATTACGAGTTACTAATAACCAACATTAACACTCATTATACAGTAATTTTAAAATGAGGTCAATAAACAACAGTGGATATAAAAAGCAGTGAACCGAAATGATCCACTGCCCAAAACCTGCTCGAACGACTTGCTTGTTGCTTAAGCGGCAACTTTGGGTGTAGTTATAAAAAACCAGCTCCTTTTACCGCAAGTATCACAGGGATAGCTCACTTCCCTATTCCCTCCGATACCTTGGTACTCCGCGACTTCTTCCCTTATATCAAGCTTCCCGCCACACCCAAAGGAACATGAATACTTAACTTTCTCATTCTTGTCAGAGCGCATGACAACTCTCCTCCTTAATTATGTGTAAATATTAACCGTCACTTTGTTTCATGTTGTATGCATCATGCCTCATAAAAAATGATACCTAATTTTCAAAAAAATGTCAAAAGTGCTGTGGTATAAAAAAGAGCGCCTGCCAAATTACAACAAGCGCCCTAAATCTCTTTTTCCCCCAATTTACACGAGGGTAATGATCACCTTCCTCCCCTCGCGCCGGACCTCCAGCCGAAAGGTGTCCCTGCTCCAGTGACGCAGGAGAATTGGTTCAAACTCCTTTTCCTGCGCCTCTTCGTCTTCACTGTCCGGGAACACCCTAAGGTTATTGACATACCCCTTCCCGTCAGAAGCCACCCTTATCTCAAACGGCTTCCGTTCCGACAACCGCCAAACTCTCTCAAAAACTAATCCCTGCGAGTCCTGTCCAATCCGCAAAGACAAACCCATACGGACATCTTCAGCTAACTCGTCAGGAATTGAGAAGGCCAACTCACCATCCTTCTCTTCCACCGCCTCCAATAAATACACCCAGTTTAAATCCTTACTCCCGGTCTGATGCACGACATACTGGGACGAGGATTCAAACTGCTCCACCATCTCATCACCTACCCTGCATGAGACAGCGACAGCTAAACCTCCCACTTCTTTCTCCTGCACCACAAACATACGCCATTTCTTCGAATTCATAACTCCCTCCTTTCAAAAAATGATTGTGAGTGGTTGAAATGCCAATATTACTAAACTTAATCAATATTTAACACTATCATAAATCCAAAAAAAAGTCAATGGTTGTATCTTCGCTAACATTAGCAGAACTAAGCTCAGCTTTGTCAGCTTTGCCAAAATTTACAGGTAATCATAAAAATGCTATATTATAATCATGAATACCTTATTATCTAAAAAAATCAAAATATTACCCCAAAAACCCGGTATTTACCTTTTTTTGGCCAAAGGCCAATCCACCTCTGGCGGAAAAGGCAAAACCGGAAATATTATCTATATTGGTAAGGCTAAAAACCTGAAAAAGCGCGTCAGTTCATATTTTCAAAAAAGTAAGAACGTAACGGCTGACAAATTAGTAATGATTAGTAAAATTGCTGGTTTAGAATATATAATCACAGATAACGAGGCGGAGGCGCTTTTATTGGAAGCCAACCTCATTAAAAAACATCAACCCCAATTCAACATCATTCTCAAAGATGATAAAAATTTCCTCTATATAAAACTAAACCTCGAGCAAGAGTGGGCCCGCGTAGAATTCGTCAGAAGGCCTCAAATCGTCGTCAATAAAAATAATAAAATTAATAAAGTTAATAAAATAGTTAATAGAGTTAATAAATACTTCGGACCCTATGCTTCAGCAGACTCGGCCCGTCGCACTGTCAAGTTGCTCTCCCGCATCTTCAAATTCTGCACTTGTAAAAATTTCACCAAAAAGTCCTGCCTCAAGTTTCATCTCGGCTGGTGCGTTTGCCCGGCAGAAACAAAAATCTCTAATTCTGACTACAGAAAAATTTTTGTTCACGTCGCCAAATTTTTAAAAGGCCAAACAAATGAAATTCTTCGCGAACTAAAAATTGAAATGAAAAAATCCTCAAATCAAAAAAAGTATGAAAAAGCCGCCCATCTTCGCGATCAAATTCAAGCCATTAAAAAAGTAACCGCTAAACAAAAAGTTATTACTCTTAAAAATGAAAACTATGACATTGTGTCCCTAGCTCGTAAAGACGACCTAACATGCGTAAATTTATTTATTGTCCGCCATGGTAAATTGATTAATAAACTAAATTTTATTTTAGAACATACCAAAAATTCAAAAGACGCCGAAATCATTGAATCATTTATTTCTCAATATTATGCTAATTCTAATGATATTCCCAAAGAGATAGTCGTCCCCAAAAAATTATCAATTATCAATTATCAATTATTTGACCAGGAAAAATGCAAAAAATCAACTATCTCAACGCCATCACGCGGTAAAAAATATCAACTAATCACCCTCGGAACCCAAAACGCCCAGGATTATCTGAAACAACAATTGAACAATCAAACAATCGAACAATCGAACAATGAAAAGGTATTAACCGAATTAAAAAAGCTTCTCCGTCTTCCAAAACCCCCACGCAGAATTGAGGCCTACGACATCTCCAACATCCAAGGCACTGATGCCACCGGCTCTCTGGCAGTTTTTACCAATGGCCAACCCGATAAATCCGAATACCGCAAATTTAAAATTCGCACGGTCAAGAGTGCCAGCGACGTCGCCATGATGGCCGAGGTCGTCTCCCGCCGATTGCAAAACAAAGACTGGCCAAAGCCCGATCTAATTCTCCTGGACGGCGGCAAACCCCAGCTAAACGCTGTTTCAAAAATCAACACCGTAAAATTATTAATTATCAATTATCAATTATCAATTATCTCCCTCGCCAAAAAAGAAGAACATATTTTTCTGCCTAACCGCAGCCAACCAATCGTCCTCCCCAAGTCATCGTCAGTTCTCCAGCTCCTCCAGCGCATCCGCGACGAGGCTCACCGCTTTGCCCGAAGCTACTATCTTAAACGACATCAAAAAACATCTGTTCATTCTGCGCTTGATGATATTCCGGGCATCGGTCCCAAAACCAAAAAGGGCTTATTACAAAAATTTGGTTCGGTTGGGGGAATAAAAAAAGCGACTCTCGCGGAAATCACGAAAGTCGCCGGAAAGAAAAGGGCGGATGCAATCCAAGAACTATTGTAAAACCAGTCGACTTACACTCCTTTCCTCGTGAATATTATGAATCGCTTGAGCAATCATTGGGGCCACTGAGACAACCTTAATTCTCCCGCAATCTATTGCCTCTTCACTTAAAGGAATGGTATCTGTGACATAAAGCCTCCTAATCCGCGACTGCATCAAACGTTCAATGGCTGGGCCGGAAAGCACTGGATGAGTGCAAAATGCGTATTGCTCTTCTGCGGGAACCGCTTCCGAAGCTGCAAATAATGATCCAAAAGTATCCACCACATCATCAACAAATATACCAATTCTCTTAATTTTACCAACAACATTCATTACCTCGGCCTTATTAGCTTCTGGCCTTCTTTTATCTATAAAAGCGACATCCTGCCCCAAACTCTTGGCATGAAAACGGGCGATCTTGAGACCGCCAATATCCGGACTAATGATAGTAAAATCTTCACGTAAACTGATGCATTCGTCTTCCTTAAGGCGTAAAGATTTAATGAAAGGCACGAATACATATGATGCGTACAGCTTATTTACCGGAGCATCGAAAAAACCCTCAATTTGATCAGCATGAAGCTCATGTAATAAATACTCCCGGCTAATCGTATTAAGGAAAGAAGCTTCTAAAACATCAGCTACCAATTTAGCAGCAATCAACTTTCCCGATTTATCTTTTCTGTCCTGTCTTGCATAACCTAAATAAGGTATAACCGGCGTGATTCTCCTCGGCGACCTATGAGATACCGCCCTAATCAAACAGCATAATTCCCAAAGGTTTTCAGCCGGAGGTTGGATTGACTCAATTATGAATACATCCCGCCCTCGGGAATTATCTACCCATTCTTCATTATCAAATGAATGAACGCCAAGTCTTACAGCCACTTCGCCATCGCTAAACCTACCCACGAAAGCTGGCGATAACCCAATGTCTTCACCCCTAATCTTTGAGAGTTCTCGACAAACTTTTTCTGCCAAAGGCCGGTTGCTGGTTCCGGTGAATACGGAAATTGGTTCTTGCATCACCATTCCTCCTTCTGCTAAGGGTGAAATTTAGAACCTCCCTATTTAAAAAGAACTATTGAGTATTTTATTGTAACATACCTGATTTTTTTGCAAAATTTTATTCCACATTATTCCTTTCCACCAGTTCCTCCGGTACCTCCTCTAAAAATCTTGATGGCGGATTCACCTGAATATTACCGTACAACATCCGCTGACGGGCATAAGCCAAATATAAACGTTGCTTTGCCCGAGTAATGCCGACATAACACAACCGCCGTTCTTCTTCCACTTCTTCTAAAGATTCCATGGAATTAGAATGCGGAAACAACCCTTCTTCCAAACCCACCACGAATACAACTGGAAACTCTAATCCCTTGGCCGCGTGCAGGGTCATCAAAGTAACGGCCTGGGAACTCTCTGTTTCTAAGGCATCAATATCAGTCATCAAAGCCGCTTCTTCTAAAAATGCTTCCAATCCTTCTTGTCCTTGGCGCGAATCATATTTCGTAGCTACGGTTTTCAACTCCTGCACGTTTTCCCAGCGGATTTTATTTTCTTCACTGCCGTCAAGAAGATAATCTTTATATCCTGATTTGGTTAAAATCAAATCAATAATCTCGCTTACCGTCAAAGATCTCATCTTAATTTGCACGTCCCTTATTACAATTCCAAACCTTTTAAACGCCTCGCGCCGTTCTCCCCGCAAGGTACCCAGTTTTTCTAAGTTATCGCCCAAAGTAAAAATGTCCATCATCTGCTCTTTGCATGCCTGCTCTATTCTATCAACACTCCTGACCCCAATGCCTCGCGAAGGTTCATTAATAATCCGCCGTAAACTTACAAAATCATCAGGATTATTAAGTAAACGCAAATAAGCCAAAGTATCTTTTACTTCTTTGCGCTCATAAAACTTTACTCCGCCAATAATCCGATACGGCACCCCATAATCCATAAAAACTTCTTCTAAAGCCCGCGACTGGGCATTAACCCGATAAAGTACCACGTATTTGTTCCATTCAATATCAGCCTTAGCAAAATCAATATCAAGATGATGCTGGCGCACATCTTCATCTTTCCGAAACCTTTTTCCTTTCAGCTCCGCCAACACCCGATCAAGCAATCCAACCTTGGGCTCCTCCTCGTATTCATATGTCAACTCCTCATCCAAGTTTTGAATTTTGAATTTTGAATTTTGAATTTTTTTAGAATTTAGGATTTCGGATTTAGGATTTATCAGGCCTTCACATTCCACTACCTTCCTCAACACCAGCTCTCCTTCTCCCCATTCATCTTCCACTTCCCAAACTTCTGGCTTGAAACCCTTATCATTGCGAGTCCATAAATCCTTTTGCTTTTGCCGGGTATTATTTTTGATAAGAGCGTTCCCCAGGTTCAAAATCGCCTGGGTAGAGCGATAATTTTGTTCTAAAAAGACCACCTGCGCTTCTGGATAGTCTTTTTCGAAATTTAAAATATTTTTCATATTAGCTCCGCGCCAGCCATAAATTGACTGGGCGTCATCGCCAACCACATATAAATTCCGATGCGCTTGAGCTAACATTTGCGTCCAGACATATTGCGCCTGATTAACATCTTGGTACTCATCAACCAAAATATACTTAAACCAATGCTGATACTTGGCTAGCGCCTGGGGGTGCTTTAACCAGAGCTCAACCAGCTTCATAATCAAATCATCAAAATCAAAAGCCTGGTTTTCTTTAAGCTGATATTGATACAGGCGATAAACTTGGGCTGTAATTTCCTGGATAAAATTTCCCACCCGAGATTCGTATTCATCAACATCAATTAAATTATTTTTGGCTTTAGAAATCAGGCTATGAATCGCCCGAGGCGCAATTTCTTTAGGGTTAAGTTGGAGTTCTTTCATGACCCTTTTTATTAATCCCAATTGGTCAGTGCTGTCATAAATCGTAAATGATTTTTTATAACCTAAAAGCTCGGCTTCTTTTCTTAAAATTCTAGCGGAAACCGAATGAAAAGTGCCTATCAGAGGAAAAGAACCTCGGAAGGCTTCGGAAGGCGGCATTCGCGAATGCCGCCTTCCGAAGCCTTCTATTTTCAATAAATCATCCACCCGCTCTTTCATCTCCCCGGCCGCTTTGTTTGTAAAAGTCACCGCCAATATATTGCCCGGACGCACTACCCGATTTTGAATTAAATAAGCAATCCTGTAAGTTAATGTCCTAGTTTTTCCGCTCCCTGCCCCGGCCAAAACTAAAACCGGTCCCCTTGACATTTGGACCGCTTGGGCTTGTTTAGCATTCAGTTGATTTAATAATTCATTCATAATAAAATAACTTGAAGGGCAACACTATTATAACCAAACCCCGCCAAAAACACAAACCTAGGGGGGAACTAAAAACATTGACAACTTTTCCGCTTTCTGGTAATATAAAAACATAATCATAAACTTATGCAAATCCTGCCTATTATTCAAATTATCGTCTCTGTATTGCTTATCGCCTCTATCCTGCTCCAACAGCGCGGCAGTGGCCTAGGAGCGGCTTTTGGGGGTGGTGAGATGGTTTATAGAACTAAAAGGGGCGCGGAAAAAGCTATCTTTGTTTCCACTATTATTCTCTCTACCGCCTTTTTGGGATTAGCCCTGGCTAATATTTTGCTGGCCAGTTAATTCTATCTTAAAAACAGATTTTACCCCAACTAATCTTAAAACATTTGTGAAAGACTCTTCTCAAGATACCCCGAAAGATTTAAGGGAAAAACAACTAACTCAAGCTGCAAACCCTGCAAATAGCGAAAAGATTGCTAATGACGCCTTGATTGCTAAAAATTCTTCCAAATCCCCATTCTTAAGAAAGGTTATTTTTTTTGTTAATGACACTTTCAAAAAATACAAAAATAATAAATCCAATCAACAAAAACTGCCATTTAAAAAAATCCCCACCATCAAACAGCTCAAATATTTACCGAGCATCTTGTCTTCTCGAGAAAAACTAATTACCAAAATCTTTTTGGGAATTATCGCCTTAAACCTTCTTTTTTTAGGAGCCCGGTTCTATGTAACTCACCTGCATCTGGTTCCAACAATTGGCGGCGAATACACCGAAGCCACGGTCGGCTCGCCCCAATTTATCAACCCCATTATCGGCGTTACCTCGGATGTTGATAAAGATCTTACCAAACTGATTTATTCTGGCTTGCTTAAATATAACAAAGAGCAAAAGCTGATGCCCGACTTGGCCTCTAATTACATCATCTCCGACGACCAAAAAACCTACACTTTTTTTCTTAAAAAAAATATTGTTTGGCATGACGGCGAACCTTTAACCAGTGATGATGCAGTTTTCACCATTAAAACTATTCAGGACCCAGATTACAAAAGCCCGCTTTTTGTCAGCTTTAAGGGCATAAATGTTGTAAAAATTGATGACTATACGGTTGAATTTATCTTAGAAAAACCCTTTGCTCCCTTTCTCTCAATCTTAACGGTTGGCATCCTGCCAAAACATATCTGGGGAGCTATCCCAGCCGAACAATTTCAACTGGCTGTCTATAACACCAAGCCAATTGGTTCTGGGCTTTTTAAATTCAAATCTCTGACCAAAAACAAGGTTGGTGAAATCAAAGCCTTTAAGCTGGAAATTAATGAAGATTATTATGAAAAGTCGTATCTAAAAAATATTACTTTTAAATTTTATGCTGATTTCAATGAAGCGGGTGAAGCCCTGACCGGTAAAAATATTGATGGCATCAGTTATTTGCCTAAAGAGCTTAAAGAAAAAATAAACCTAGATCCTGATGCTAATTTTTATTCTCTGCTCCTGCCCCAATATACAGCCGTCTTTTTTAACCAAAATAATAATGAATTTTTAAAAACCAAGACTATCCGCCAAGCCCTGGCTTATGCGATTAATAAAGAGAAAATACTAACCCAGGCCCTAAGCTATGAAGGAGAAATTATTTACGGACCAATCCTGCCCGGCTCGATTGGTTACAGTCCAGATATTAGAACTTATGATTTTGACACTGAAAAAGCTAAGGAACTTTTAGAAAACGCCGGTTTTAGCCCAATCACCCCCAGTGAATACCAAGAACTCACAGCCAAGGAACAAGAAAAAACAGCTGAAACTGCTGGGCAGTCAACAACCACGGTGCTTAATGATTCGCAAAAATTCTACCTTAAGAAAGGCCAAAAAATATTAGAAATTAAATTAACCACAGTCGACCAGCCGGAAAACCAGAAAGCCGCAGAAATAATCAAGCAAGCCTGGCAAAATATTGGCGTCAAGACAACCCTGAAGATTGTTTCCAATATAGAAATCAAAAACATTATAAAAGAGCGTAACTATGAGACCCTGCTTTATGGTGTTATTACCGGCTTTGATCCGGATCCTTATCCTTTTTGGCATTCCTCTCAAAACCAAGCCCCTGGCCTTAACTTAGCTGTCTTTTCTAACAACGATGTTGACCATGTTTTAGAAGACGCCCGCAAAACCAACGACGAGCAAATACGGCATGATAAATATATACATTTCCAAAATATTTTGGTTGAAGAACTGCCAGCCATCTTTTTATACAGCCCAACTTACACTTATGTTTTAAGTTCAAAAATCAAGGGCTTTGAAATTACCCGAGTTGCGCAACCGTCGGATAGGTTTGCGAATATTGAAGAATGGTATATTAAGACAAAGAAGGTGGTGAGGTGGTGAAATAAAATTGTTGCGGCATTTCAATATACCTAACAACAAATAAAGTTCAATATTTTCATATATTCATATTCTCATTTATCATCTTTTTATTAATTTATTTGTTTATTAATTTATTAAATTTATTAATAAACTAATAAGAGCGAAGCGCAATAAATCAGTAAAAAAATATGTCAGATAAATATATGACTATATGAAGATATTTACAAAGGCCGCAGTGGCGGAACTGGCAGACGCGTACGGTTCAGGGCCGTATGTCCTTACGGACATGTGGGTTCAAGTCCCACCTGCGGCACCATTGAAAAATCAAAAATAAAAGATAAAAAATTAAAAACACAAACTTAAAAATTTTAAAACTAACTTCTCAATTTCTGAAAAAATGTCTCAACCCGTTAAAAAATCCCCTCAAAAAATAACAGAACCTTTTAATTACTCTTTTACAACAGCTCAAGATGGACTTTGTGCTATTTTTATTTCAGCTCGCTGTAAGTCAAAAAAACAAATCAAATCTAATATTGATGAGGATTTACGAATAGAAATTAATGGCTTGCAATTTAGAGAAATCCTCCCAGAGAAACATGAGCAACTTTTTAATATCCCTCCAACATTCAATGGTTCAAAGCTTAAAGGATTAAAAAAGACGGTTGTACTTCTGACGGTGTTGTCCAAGGGTAAACATATTCTTAGTTTGATTCCTAAAAATAGTGCATGCATTGAAGAGATAAAAATCCAGAGATTGGATGGCGGCGGGGAGATTACTTTAGATATAGAGGAACAGGCTGAGGATGGTAATGGGCGGCCTTGGTTCACTTTTGTTTTAACAGATTTACCTTTGAGTCAACTGGGGGTAGAAATGACCGTGAAGAAAAGATTGTGGGATAGTGATGATGTTAAAATAATAGTGAATGGGAAAGTGAAGCGAAATATAAAAGGAGGAAAGTATAAATTTTGGTATCTTGTGGGCGGCGTACTTGGTTGGATATTATGGAGAGTAAAGGGAAAACAGAAAAAAGTGAGCTTATCTTTTGATGAATCGTTTGATAATGGAATTCATTATATAGAGTTCTACGCCGACAGAATGCCAATTTTACATCAGATATTTTTTAGTTTATTTTACAAAGAGACAAAAGCAGAAATTAGGGCGGGTAATATTATCAAAGAGTATGCTTCATTAGTTCATCAGGCAGCCAAAGACTTTGAGGTCAACCCAATTATTGTGGGAGCGGTTATTTATCAAGAACAAGCCATGAATGTAAATTTTGTCGATGTTCTCACTGATTATATAGGAGGCCTCCTACATTTAAATACATCCATCGGAATTGGCCAAATCAGGGTAAATACTGCTAAAGCGCTGGAAGAGCAATATCCCCAACTAGACCCGCATCGCAGAGAAAGTATTTTTATAGACTATACTATAGTTCGAGTTGAACGGCTTAAAGATCCAGTAACTAATATTAGATATGTAGCAGCAAAACTCCATTTTACTCAAAAAAGGTGGAAAAGTGCGGGAATTGATATAACGGATAAAGCAGATATTTTGGGTACTTTATACAATATTGAGGACATAGATAGTCCAGTTGAACCACATCCTAGTCCACAACCCAATGAGTTTGGAAAAGGAGTAAAACGTAATTATAACAAAGTTAAAACTTTGCTAGGACTATGAAACCAAAACACAAATTTCTGAAAGTTTTTGTAATAGCGGTCATGCTCACAATAGGAGGATTCATTGGTTTATTGATTTCTATTTATTATCATTCGGGCATTGATAATGCAAAGGAAGCAGACGCCATAGTTGTCTTGGGAGCCAGCCAGTGGAATGGGACGCCTTCCCCAGTGCTTAAAGCTCGCCTAGACCAGGCCTATTTATTGTATCAGAAGGGATATGCTCCGAATATTATCTTAACCGGTGGCATAGGCAGAGAAGAAAACATATCAGAATCTCAAGTTGGAAAAAATTATCTTATAAAAAAAGGCCTTCGAGAAGAAGCAATTTTAATAGAAGAGAAAGCACATACTTCCTGGCAAAGCCTCAACCAAGTCGCCCAAATTGTTCAAACTAATAATTTTGATTCTATTATTTTAGTCAGCGACGGATTTCACCTGATGCGGCTTAAAAAAATGGCAAAAGATTTAAACCTTAAAGCATTTGCTTTTCCAGTCCAAGAAAGCCCTATCGCTCAGAACAAGTTGGAAAAATTTAAATATGTAATAAGGGAGGGAGTAGTGCTTATAATGTATTTATTATTTAAAGTATGATCAAAACCAGGGCGCTGTCCCGCTTTGCGGGGTGGAGGTTTTTACCCCGTCGGATGACGGGGCAAGTCCCTCCTCCGGCACCAGTTAATCATAATTCACGATTCACATAACACAATTCAAAAATTAGTATCATTCGTATACCATTAATAATTAACAATAACATATGAAAAAAACAAAACAAAATCAAAAACACAAACTTAAAAATTTTAAAACTATAGTTAACTCTTATGCCTGAAAAAATAGAATCACACAATTTAGATCCTGCTCAAAAAGAAACAACTAAATTACCAGAAAAAATTGAAAGTGAAGAAGCAAAAGATTATGACGAAACGAAAAAAAACGAACCAATTAAAAAAAACGAAGTTCACCAAAAAGATTCTATTGATATTTATGATAAAAATTTAGACGAAGAAATTAAAACGCTTGAAACATCAAAAAGGGAAATAGAATCTAAACTTGAATCCTTAAGCACCATCAAACGCGATTTAAATGAAAGATGGAAAAATCTTATGGGAGGACTTACAGGGGAACTTGATGATTTTGGTGAATATAAGGTTTTGGATAAATTAAAATTGGATGAATTTAAAAAAAATCCCATTAAAAAAGAATCAATGGTCATTTTGAAAAAATTAAAACGTCAGAACCGAAATGAGCGTGAGATATTAAGCGATAAACGCAGAGACTTGATTCAAGAAGACATGGCAATTATTCAAACAAAAAAAACTTTTGTAGAGGCAGAGACCAAATGTCCTACTATTGAAACAGAAAAGGATAGAGAAAAAATTGAACAAATAAAAGACAAGATAATTGATATAAAAGAATACCAAGGGCTCGTACATCGTACCCAATTATCAAATTTGGAACCTATATTACTTGAAGGATTTACGCAAAAAACTCTTGAAAAAATAAAGTGGGGTTGTTCTGGCGGGTACAAAAAAAGATATCATGAATTCGGCGACCACTTATCCCTAACTTTATTTATAAAACCATTCTGTTCATTTTTAAAAGAAGGTGGAAGTCAACACTGGATAGCCGGACCTGCTATGCTATTTTTTGATTATAACAAACTTAAAAACGTTAGATATCATATGGAATCGGGTGGTCTATTTAGGGGGGATAACCTAAAAAACGGTATTGATGATGCGATTGAAAAACAAAAAAAATATAAAGGACCGAAAAAATATCAGGAATACCGAGAAGAATACTTTGGCACCAACGAACTTCATATTGATAAAAAAGACGAAATTTTGTTAAAAGACGCAATTCAAGGAATAGTTCTTTGGCCAGGTGGAGCTCAAATGTTATCGCGAGGAGGACCAGAAAAGACAAAAAAACGGCCAGGTAACGTTTTTTATATGTCTGATCAAGAGTTGGAGCGAAGATCAAAAATGATAAAAGAACCAATATCGCTTTCCAGAAAACAAATTTACGAAATTGCAACAAATAGACTTTCACGTATTTTTCACCAACCAGATGCTCATCTTGTTCCCGTTTATGATAACTATGGAAATCTTCTGTGGCCAGAAAAGATTCCTTATGAAGAAATACAAAAAATAGCCGAAAATAATATGGAAAATCAAAGTAAAAATCCTTAATTTCTTAATTTCTAATTTCTCAATTTCTAAAAACAATGACTTTCACAAAAAGAAAAAAATTTATCAAACAAAATCAACAACCATCTCCTCAAAAAAGGAGCGGTTTTACTGCCCGCAAAATTTCATCTCATGGAACGCCACAAAACAAAATAAGGCAAACCAATCAAATCCAGCAAAAACCGCAAAT
>JAHIMF010000076.1 GCA_018896645.1 Patescibacteria group bacterium
GTTGAACTTTTGGTGGTAATTTCAATAATTGGTCTATTGGCAACTTTAGCAATTGTAGCTTTGAAAAATACTAGAGAAAAAGCAAATATTGCCAAAACTAAAGGCGATTTAAAGCAGATTCAAACTGCGATTGAAGTTGCTCGTGATCGGGAGAATAAAGTTTTAGGGCGAGATTATCGAGATGGAAACGGCGTGACAGGAAGCGGATGCTCGGACTGTTCCTGTAGGCCTCCCAGTTACACACTTGATAGCCCTCAATGTATAACAAGTATGACAAATGCTTTTAATAAGCTCGGCTTTGCTGGATTATTAAGGGATCCTTGGGAGAGTCCCTATTTGATTGATGAGAATGAATATGAGTTTTCTGGTGATCCTTGTCGTCGGGATACTGTCAGATCAGCAGGTCCTAACCGGATGATTGGCGGCGGTGACGACTTATCTATTTATATACCTTTTTATCTTTGTGATTAGTTTTTTTAATCAAGAATTATGTCAAAAAAACCAATTATCATCGCCAATGGAAAATGAACTCTAAAAGATTAAAATCAGGTTTTACTCTTATTGAGCTTTTGGTGGTGATTTCAATAATTGGGTTGTTGTCAACTTTAGCAATTGTGGCTTTAAACAATGCCAGGGCCAAGGCGAGAGATGCGAAGAGGCTGGTAGACATGAAACAAATTCAAACTGCTTTGGATTTATATTATGATGCGAATAACCGATATCCTTCTATTTCTGGTGATGCCTGCTGTGATGGCTGGGACCAAGGACCTTGCGGTGCTGATCCATTTATTGGCGCCTTAGTGAATGAAGGGTTAATGAGTAATGTTCCTACAGACCCAAGTGGTGGCTCTGGTACAGGTTGCTATGGCTATGCCTATTATCGCTATGGGGCGGGGAGTTATGGCTGTGATCCTTTGCACGGCGCTTATTATGTTTTAGGCGTGCGGGATATGGAAACCAGTGGCAGACCCCATCCAAATAGCCCTGGCTGGAGTTGTCCTTCGCGAGATTGGCAGGGAGAGTTCGATTGGGTGATAGGTAAATTTGAACGTTAGTCGAGCGTTACTTGTAGACAAAAAATAACATAGATACTATGCTCCAAAAACCCATTATCATCGCTAACTGGAAAATGAATCTTGAACAAGTCAAGCGGCTTTTTAAAGTGGTAAAGAAAGTTATCCCCAGTCAAGCACTTGACAAAATTTTTAGATTTGCTATACTTAAAGTAATTAATCTCACTGCGTTCCTTTCCCGGGCAACCGGGGTCGACCGCAGTTTTTTTTATTTAAAAAATCGACATGAAGAAAAAGGCTATTATTTTCATTGACGGTAGTAATTTCTACTACCGCTTAAAGAATTTATCTAAAAAGTCAAAAAGATTGAAACATATTTCACTTTTAAGTTTTGACTATAGAGGTTTTTGCGAATGGCTTTGCAGAGATTTTGAAATAATTGACATTAGATATTACATTGGCGCAGTGAAGAGAAGGAGAAATAATCCGAAAAGTAAGGTTATGCATGCTAATCAACAAAAATTGTTTAGGCGGTTGCAGAAACGTAGAGTAAAAGTAATTACGGGGCAATTAATCCAACATCCGGATAAAACCTATCACGAAAAAGGCGTTGATGTTAGAATTGCGGTAGAGATGATTAGATTCGCCAGATTGAATAAATACGATACCGCTTTTTTGATTAGTTCGGATACTGATTTAGTTCCAGCGGTTGAGGAGGTTTTTTCCTTTGGCAAAAAAGTAAAATACATTTGCGCCAATGAGCGCCAGTCATTTGGTCTGACCAAAACTGCTGGCGATTATTTAGTGTTGCGCGAGGACGATATTAAAATGTTTTTATAATTTTCCGTTTTGCTATGCCGAAAAAACCAATTATCATCGCTAACTGGAAAATGAACCTTGGGGTGAGGGAGAGTGTTGATTTAGTAAAGGCTGTTAATGATCAAGGCGCAGTAAGTAACAATGAAGTTGAGATAGTGGTTTGTCCATCCTTTACTGCTTTGGCATCTGTATCAGACTCCCTGCATCTAAAGTCTGATATCAAACTTGGCGCTCAAAATGTTTTTTGGGAATATAAGGGCGCCTTTACTGGCGAGATTTCCCCCTTAATGTTAAAAGAGTTAGGCTGTGAGTATGTGATTATTGGCCATTCGGAACGTCGCGGGCATCTGGGAGAGACCGACGAAATGGTACACAAGAAGGCAAAAGCGGTTTTAGATGCGGGGCTTATTCCGATAATTTGTGTTGGTGAAAATTTTGATGAACGTCAAAAAGGTCAAAAAGATTATGTTATTATGAAGCAAATGAACCAGGCTTTAGAGGGTTTGCGTCTGTCAGAAGACAGCAAAATAATTATTGCTTATGAGCCGGTTTGGGTGATTGGTTCTGGGCAGGCTATTGAGGCTGAAGAGGCCGAGCATACCCATATAATAATTGAGAGTTATTTGTTGGACATATATTCACCCGATACATTGGCTAAGAAATTAAGAGTTATTTATGGCGGCAGTGTGGATAAGAATAATGTGGCTGAATTTATTGGGCAGAAAACCATTGACGGCGTCCTTGTTGGCGGAGCCAGCCTCAAGGTCGAAGAGTTTGTCGGATTGATTAAGGCAGTGCAAAGGATTGCCTAGCTGGTTTATTTGCAGGAGGTTTGAATTTATTATTTATTATTTTAAAATAACCGTAGTTAATAAATTGTTAATAAAGTTAATAGAGTTAATAAATTTGTAAGGCATCTCGTTTTCTTATTAACTTTATTAACAACTTTATTAACTTTATTAATTACCGTGTTAGCATCTAAACTAAATTTTTTATTATGTTAGTCCATATCAAAGAAGTCATCTCCTGGGCCCAGAAGAAAAAATGTGCTGTTGGGGCTTTTAATACCTCTAATTTGGAGACAACTTTGGGAATTGTTAATGGTGCGATTAAGGCTAAGAAGCCAATCATTATTCAAGTCTCGGAAACAGCGATTAAATACGCTGGCCTTAAACCGATCACCCATATTGTAGAAACAGTGGCAAAAAACGAGGCTGTTAATGTTCCGGTAGCTCTCCACCTAGATCATGGTAAAAGCTTTCACTCGGTTGCCGAATGTATTCATGCTGGGTTTTCTTCAATTATGATTGACGCATCCGATGTTCCGTTTGATGAAAATGTAGTCCTAACCAAGCAAGCTGTTGATTATGCTCATAAATACGATGTTTGGGCTCAGGGCGAATTAGGCCAAGTAAAAGGTTGGGAGGACAATGTCTTTTCCGAAAAAGGGTTTTTAACCGATCCAAAAGAGGCCCAAGAGTTTGTTGAAAAAACAGGTATAAATACTTTGGCTGTTGCTATCGGTAATGTGCACGGAGTTGAGAAGATAAGGAAAGGGTTACCCAGGTTGGACATTAAAAGATTAAAGGAAATCAATGCAAAGATTAAAGTACCCTTAGTTTTGCATGGGGCTTCGGGTTTGGGTAGGGATCAGATTTTTCAAGCCGTGGCAAATGGCATACGAATTATTAACATTGATACAGAAATTAGGCTTATCTTTACCACAACCCTTCGTCGGGTTTTATCCCAACATAAAGAAGAGATTGATATTAGAAATCTTATGCCCCAGCCGATGGAGGCGGTTCAGCGTCTTGTTGAGAGAAAAGTAAAAATGTTCGCGTTGGAGGCTTGAAAACATTAAAGCACGAGAGCACGAGAACATTAAAGCAAATTGCTTTTATGCTTTTATGCTTTTATGCTTTTATGCTTTAATAAAAAAGTATGATATACAATATTTTACCAATCATAATTATTATATTAAGCCTAGCGGTTATAATAATTATTTTAATAAGGAGGGTACCGGATGTAACCAATCTTAATGTTGAACAATTGCCAGAAGAAAAACAGAAAAAGGTCAAGAGGGCATTGATACAAAATAAACTGGATCGTAAATTGGACAAAATTAGTCCAAACTTACAAAAAGTCAACCAGGGGTTGGCGGCTTTAAAAAAGTTTTTTGAGGGCATAGAAAAGAAAATTCTGGCTGTTGAACATAAATATTCCCAGAAACACAAAAAAATAATACAAAATGAGCCAGAAAAATTTCAAGATAAGGTCGTTGTTCTATTGGGGGCGGCAGAAAGCCTAGTGGCTCAGGATAAGTTAGATGAGGCCGAGAAGAAATATATAGAGATTATTGGATTCGACCCCCAAAATATAGATTCCTATAGGGGCTTGGCTGGCATTTATTTAAAGCAAAAGAATTTTAGTGAGGCTAAGCAAGCACTTGAGCATGTTTTAAAATTGCTTAAAAATAATCAGACAGAAAAGGTTGTTGAAGATTATATTAATTTGGGTATGATTTATAGAGAGTTGGGCGAGCAAGCAAAGGCATTAGCAAGTTTTAAAAAAGCTTTGAAATTAGAGCCAAACAATCCCCGAAGCCTTGACCTTTTGTGTGAAATGAGTATAATAGTTAGAGACAAAAAATCAGCCCTATATGCTTATAAGCGGCTTAAAGAGGTTAACCCCGAGAATCAGAAATTAGAAGAATTTAAGAAAAAGACAGGGGAGTTGAGTTAGTAAGTGCCCAGATAGCTCAGTTGGTAGAGCAACTCCATGGTAAGGAGTAGGTCAGCGGTTCGAGTCCGCTTCTGGGCTCCAGATTAATCAGGAATGAAAAGACAATACTAACACAATACTAACAGTTTGTATTTACGGCCAGATTTGATATAATGAAAGCATGGCTACTATTCCTGATAAAAAATTAGCAATTATCGCGAATTACTACGCGGAAGGGCATAGCGCCAGAGAAGTTGCAGATAAGTTTGGGTTTTCAATAGACGCGGTTTACTATTTTTTTCGTAAACACAAGATACCCAGGCGTGAACCTCGGGAGAACAGTATTATATTGTTTAACAAGAAACCGGCTTCTTTTAATGTTAAAAAGAGACTTTCTATTGAAGAGAGGGAGTTGAAACTCGCGGGCATAATGCTATATTGGGGAGAGGGTTCGCAGTGGCCGGGAGAGACAGCTGTAGATTTTGCGAATAGCAACCCGGGAATGATAAAGATTTTTCTTACTTTTTTAAGAATGATTTGCGGGGTTGCTGATAGTAAATTAAGAATTTATTTGTATTGTTATGCAAATCAAAAGCCAAAAAAATTAATGAGATATTGGTCAGCTCTCACTAAAATATCACTGCAGCAGTTTAACAAACCATATGTTAGGCGGGACTTCAAGGAGAGTAAAATCGGTAAAATGAAATATGGCCTTATCCACATCAGATATCATGATAAAAAGTTATTGTTATTGATAAAAAAATGGATATCTGATTTCGTGGATAGATATTAATGTTAGGGGTCGGTACCAAAGTGGTTAACTGGGCGTGACTGTAAATCACGTGGTTTTATACCTACGCAGGTTCGAATCCTGCCCGGCCCACCATTAAAAAATAAAAAACCAAAAATAAAATAATATAAAAATATAAAAATATCCGCCAAAGGCGGATCTCCTCCAAGGGCGGATGGGCCTCTAATCCAAGCCCCTGGCTGACAAGAATACCCGCCAGAGGCGGATAAACCTCTGGTTGATAAAAATAAAATAATAAAAACTCATCTCGTCCTATTTATTTTTATATTTTTATATTTTTATATTATTTTATTTTTTAACCCAATCCCATGAAAAATTATTTAAGGCCTTTAGGGCAATTTGTTAATTACCAAAGTATTATTATTCCTGGCATTCTTTTGATGGGAATCAACATTGGTTTGCTGGCCGCCTTTTTGGTCTGTTTTATGCTCTTTTCTTTTTTACAAAACGAGTTGCTCGGGGGGCTGTCATATCCGGTTTTACCAGCAATCGCAGTTTTGTTTTTTGTTATAGCAAGCGTAAAACTTTGGTATGATTTCGGTATTTTAATCAAAGAAAAGGTCAAAGAAAAGCCTAAGAAAGAAAAGATTAAAGAATCCCTTATTATTGATTTTATTGGCCTTCTGCCCTTGCTGTTTTTGGTGCTTCTAAATAATGTGATTGTTGGCTTAAAACGTTTAGCCAACCCGGGTTCAGTCACTGGTGAATTTTTAGCTAATACCGTGATTGTAATAATTGCTTTAGTGATTCAAGTTTTGATTGTGGAGTCAGCCGTGTTCAGTAAAAAGAGCGAGGCGGCGCAAGAAAAAGTTGTTATTCCAGACGAAAAATTAACATAAAAACATGCCTATTTTAGATATAAAAAAATATCCCGCTCCCATCCTTAAGACCAGGGCGGAAAAGGTCAGAGAGGTTAATTCAGAAATCAAACAGTTAGCCCAGGACATGATTGAAACAACACAAGATAGTAATGGAGCTGGTCTATCAGCGCCCCAGGTAGGGGTAAGCAAAAGGATAATTGTAGCCGACGCGGGCGATGTCCCATGCGTTTTTATTAACCCAGAAATTTTAAAAAGAAAAGGTAAAGAAATAGCAGAAGAAGGCTGTTTAAGTTTTCCGGGTATTTTTTTTAAAATCAAAAGGGCTAGTGAGATAACTTGTAGATTTTTAGATGAGAATGGCAGGCGGCAAGAAATGGAGATTAAAGGATTACTGGCGCGTATTGTTCAGCACGAGACTGATCATCTGGATGGCATTCTTATTATTGACAGAGTGAATTTTTTAAAACGCAGGAAGGCGTTGGGGGAGTACAATAAACAAAAGTAAAAAATGTTAAAAAAGACCTTAAAATTAATTTTAATAATTATCTTAATTTTTTTAATTGGGTTTGTGCTGGTGCGACTCTCTGTGGTTTAAATTTGCGGGGTATAGCTCAGTTGGTAGAGTGCACCGTTCGGGACGGTGAAGTCGCCGGTTCAGTCCGGCTACCCCGACCAGGGTCATAATGGGCAGGCGGGGATGATGAAGTCGTCCCAGTCGCAACCGGGACTACTGCGACGATACGCGTTCTACCCGGTAATTAATAATGCAAAAACATTTGACATGAGAGAGCAACTTAAAAAGTATAAAACAAAAGTAGAACAAAAATTAGCAGGTTTTTTTGATAAAAAGATTGCTGACACAAAGGGTTTCAATAAAGAGATTTTAAAACATTTGAAAGAATTCACTTTACGGGGCAAGAGTAAAAGAATTCGCGCCTTTTTAATTTTTACGGGTTACGAGGCATTCGGGGGCGGGAACCAAAAGGAGATTGTCAAAGCCTCAATGTCTATTGAGCTTATCCATAGTTTTTTTCTGATTCATGATGATATCATTGACCAGGATGAATTGCGTCGAGGCAAACCCACTTTTCATAAAGGATTTGAAAAATATAAAGATAAACATTTTGGAGAATCAATTGCTATTATTGCTGGTGATATTGCTCATACCCTAGCCATAGAAAGTTTTTTAAGTACCAATTTTTCCTTAGGCAAGAAATTAAAAGTTCTACAAAAAATCAATCAAATGATTTTAGATTCTTGCGAAGGAGAAAATTTAGATATATTATTACCCGTTCAAAAAAAACAGTCCAGTCAGAAAGATATCCTTAGGGTGTATGAATACAAAACAGCCAAGTATACTTTTGAAGCCCCCCTGCATATCGGAGCTTTACTGGCCGGAGCAACTGATAAAGATCTAAAAGCATTAAGCGATTATTCCATACCTTTGGGAATCGCTTTTCAAATTCAAGATGATATTTTAGGAGTATTTGGTGATGAACGGGAAATCGGCAAGCCGGTCGGCTCGGATATTCGGGAAGGAAAGAAGACCTTGCTTGTTTGGAAGGCGCTTCAAAGCGCTAATCAAACCCAAAAGAAAAAATTATCGCAGATTTTTAATCAAGAGAAAATTTCTAAAAAAGAAGTTAATGAGATAAGGCAAATTATGATTGACTCCGGCGCTTTAGGCTGGACACAGGACAATGCTAAAAAATTGGGTTACGGGGCGCAAAAACAAATATCATCCTTATCTCGCATTAATCCAAAAGCAAAAAAAGTTTTACTCGAACTAATAGATTACATTATAAATAGAACCAACTAAACATGTCAAAAATTATTCCTAAACATATTGCCATTGTTATGGATGGCAATCGTCGTTGGGCCCGTGAACAAGGTCTTGCTTTACTTCAAGGCCATCTGGCCGGCTATGATAAATTAAAACAAGTAGGGGATTGGTGTTTAAAGAGAGGAATTAAAATTTTAACCATTTATGCTTTTTCTACGGAAAATTGGAATCGGAAAAAGAACGAAGTGAATTATTTGATGCGGCTGTTAAAAATTGGATTAACCAAGGAATCCAAAGAATTTTATAAAAGAGGCATTCAGCTACGTGTTTTTGGCCGAATTTCTGGATTATCAAAAGATTTGCAAACAGCCATAAAAGAAGCCGTGGAAAAAACCAAAACCAACACCAAAAGTATCTTAAACATAGCAATAAATTATGGCGGTCGGGCGGAAATCGTGGATGCGATTAAAAATATAGTTGCTAAAGAAATTCCTGCGTCAAAAATAGATGAGGAAACAGTAAATGAAAATATTTATACAGCTGGCCTGCCGGACCCAGAGTTAATCATTCGGACTTCTGGAGAATACCGGCTTTCAGGATTTTTAACTTGGCAATCTGTGTATTCGGAATTATATTTTTGCCCCAAGTATTGGCCGGCGTTCAGTGAGAAAGATTTGGACGAAGCCTTGGAAGAATACGCCAGAAGGCAGAGGCGGTTTGGGAAGTAAGTTGGCGGTAACTAAGTAATTAAGTAACCAAGTAATCAAGTAATCGGGGGGACCACCTTTGTTAAATTTTTAAATTGGATGTAAAATAGAATTAAAGTTCAGTCATAAATCATCACATTTTCATGCAAAATAGAACCCTTTATTTTGGCGACAATTTAGAAATATTAAAAAAGAAGATTCCTGACGAGAGTTTTGATTTGATTTATCTTGATCCCCCATTTAACTCTAGCAGAAGTTACAATGTTTTATTTAAAGAAGGCCTGCAAGATAGCCCGGCCCAAATCAGGGCTTTTGAAGATTCTTGGCACTGGACAAGGGATTCAAAACAGGCCTTTGATTATTTAGTTAGAAAAACCAATCAGAATATTTCCAATTTAATGCTTGCTTTGGAACAAATACTTGGCCATAATGATGTACTCGCATATCTAAGCATGATGACCGTGCGTTTGATAGAGTTGCATCGTGTTTTAAAAAAGACCGGCAGTTTGTATTTACACTGTGACCCAACCGCCAGTCATTATCTAAAAATTGTTCTAGATGTGATTTTTGGAAAGAGGAATTTTAGAAATGAAATTGTATGGACATATAGACGGTGGCCGGCAAAATCAAGAGCTTTCCAACGGATGCATGATATATTATTCTTTTATGTAAAAGATGGTAAAAATTCATACACTTTTAACACTATTTATCAACCGCTTGCTGATATTACTGTGAAAATACATAAGGGCAAAAAGCAACGAGCTACTTTTATTGATGGCAGAAGATTATCGAGAGATCAAGAGGAAGAATCCGTTGGTACCCCCCTCCCTGATTACTGGTATATACCTGCAATTGCCGGGCATGCAAAGGAGCGGTTAGGATACCCTACGCAAAAACCTGAGGCATTGTTAAAAAGAATCATTGAAGTGTCATCTAATCAAGGAGATTGGATTTTAGATCCATTTTGTGGTTGTGGTACAACAATAGCAGTAGCGGAAAAATTAGAGAGAAACTGGGTTGGTATAGATATTACCGTTTTGGCAATAAACTTAATAAAACACCGATTAAGAGGTCAAAATGGATTAGGTCGCAAACAAATCCACGTTGATGGCTTGCCCACGGATTTAACTAGTGCCAAAGAATTATTCAAAAAAGATCCATTTGAATTTGAGTATTGGGCTTTAGATATGGTTAATGCAATGCCAGCCCAAAGCAAGAGTAAAGAAAATATGAGAGGCGCGGATAAGGGGATTGATGGAATTATTAGATTTCACAGAGACAAATTAAACGGTAAGTCAGAGTATGGTCAAGCAATCGTTCAAGTTAAGGGCGGCAAGGTGCAGAGAAATCAAATCGCAACTTTAAAAAGCGATGTTGAGCGAGAAAAAGCCGAAGCTGGAATTTTTATAACTCTAGAAAAAGCAACCAAACCAATGCAGGAGGAGGCAATAGATGCCGGGACTTTTACTGTACCCTTAACTAACAAATTCGAATTTCCTAAAATTCAAATTTTGACCGTAGAAGAATTATTGCAAGGCAAAAGACCAAATTTACCTCGCGGATTAGTAAAAAATTATTATAAAGAAGCAAAACCGAGTAGTGTCAGCAAAGATGATGCGAAGACAATGGGATTTATGCCCATGCTTTAAAAATTAATTTAAAAAGTTTTTTTAGACATTTTTTTATTTCCAAACAGTTTTTAAAAAGCTGTTTTTTATTTGAATTTTTTACTTTTGAAATGCTAAAATAACCCTATGCCAGATTTATTTGATAAAAATTTGCAAAAAGATTTTCCCTTAGCCGATCGCATTCGGGCTGAGAAATTTAGCGAATTTATGGGTCAGGATTATTTGATTGGTAAGGACAAACTTTTGCGCCGGGCAATCGAAAAAAAAGATGAGTTGCCTTCAATAATCAATAAAAAAACAGGGTTTATCCCGTGAAATATTATGTCGCAGTCGGTTACATTAGCTACTCAAATGCGGCATATTTTATTATTTTCAATTTCATCAAAAGTTCCTGTTAAATCAGGTAAAACTCGCAATGGCAGTGTTTGGTCGGGTTATCCGCAATGCGATTGGGTCGCGCGCGGGTTACAAAGCGGAACTCCGCCTAAAATCTTTGGTCCGGTCAATCTCCTTTAAGATTTGTTTGCGAAGCCGGATATTACCGGGTGTAATTTCCAGATACTCGTCGTCGTGCATGATTTCCATTCCCCGCTCAATTGAAAGCCGTAACGGCGGCGTCAAGTGGATTGCTTCATCAGAACCGGATGCGCGCATGTTGGTTAGATGTTTACCTTTAATCGGGTTAACAGCCATATCATTACCTTTGGCAACATTTCCGATCACCATACCTTCATAGGTCTCAATGTTGGGCTCGATGTACAGCTGTCCTCTAGTTTGCAAATTAGCCATAGAATATGCGGAAGTTTTGCCGGTTGCCATCGAAATCATTGAGCCCACTGCTCGTTTTTTTATCTCTCCTACATGAGGTTTAAAGCCGATCACATGAGATGCCAAGATACCGTTGCCCTTAGTATCAATAATAAAATCGCCGCGATATCCAAGCAAACCGCGCGTTGGTATTTCAAATAAAATCCGCACATGGTTTTCATGATGGTGCATGTTTACCATCTTGCCTCCGCGCTTGGACATTTTTTCAATAACCGAACCGGAAAATTCAGACGGCAGATCAATTGTCACTTCTTCAAAAGGTTCAGACAAAACGCCGTCAATTTCTTTCGTAATAACGTGCGGCTGGGAAACCTGCATTTCGTATCCTTCCCGGCGCATATTCTCAAGCAAAATCGCAATGTGCATTTCACCGCGGCCGGAAATATGGTAGCGGTCTTTAAAAGAAAAATCAATTTTCAAACCAACATTCACTTCAAGCTCTTTATGCAAGCGCTCGTTTATTTGGCTGTTAGTGACAAACTTGCCGTCGCGTCCGGCAAATGGAGAGTTGTTGACTAATAAATCAAGAGAAATAGCCGGCGGGTCAATTGAGATCGCCGGCAGCGGTTTTTGATCCGCGGTCTCGCAAATAGTCTCGCCAATATCAATATCAGGAATACCGGCGATCATCACCAAGTCCGCGGCGTCGGCGGTTTCAATGTCTTGGCGAACAAAACCTTGGAAGGTGTAAATTTTGGTAATAGTCGCTGTTCGGGTTTCGCCGGCAGCATTTTTAATCATAATCTTTTGTCCTCTGGAAGCCCGGCCTTCATAAATTCTGCCAATTGCCAAACGGCCCAGATAATCATCATACGCCAGGTTGAACGGCTGCATGCGCAAAGGAGCGCTAGTGTCGCTCGGCGCCGGCTGGACTTGCTCCAAAATAGTATCAAGCAGCGGTTCAAGACTGCTTGAATCGTCAGTCATTTTCTTTTTAGCAATGCCTTCAGTGCCGATGGCGTAAACGGTTACAAAATCAAGCTGTTCGTCGTTTGCTTCCAGATCAATAAAAAGATCCAGCACTTCATCGCGCGCCTTATCCGTGTCAGCAGCCGGTTTATCAATTTTGTTTAAAACCACAATCGGTTTTAATCCCAGTTCAAGTGATTTTTTCAAAACAAATCTGGTTTGCGGCATCGGCCCTTCTTGGGCGTCAACAACCAAAATCACCGAATCAATCGAGCGCAATACCCGCTCAACTTCCGAGCTAAAATCAGCGTGGCCGGGCGTGTCAATGATATTAATTTTAGTGCCTTTGTAAATTAATGAAGCGTTTTTGGAATAAATGGTAATGCCGCGCTCTTTTTCCAAGTCGTTTGAGTCCATGCTAACGCCTTCCTCAACCATGCCGGTTTGGCGCATCATCCCGTCAACTATCGTGGTTTTTCCGTGGTCAACGTGAGCAATAATTGCGATGTTTCTTGTTTCTTTGTAATTCATGTTTGTAATTTAGTGATTTTTCCGGCGGTTATTTTTGTCTCCCTTTGGGAGATCCCTCGCCTGGAGATTAAATTTTTTATTTCTTGCGAATTTTTGGCTTCGTCCTCTTTTATTCCATTGTCTGCCGCGCGGGCTTCGTTTTAAATTATTGTTTTGGTTATAGTTGTTAAAGCGCTTTTTGTTTTGGTTGCCTTGTTTAGAAGCATAGGAATCATATTCTGGCTCTGCCAATTTGGTTAGCGGAATTGTTTTTTTAATGATTCGTTCAATTTTTTTAACTTCGCGCATCTCGGTGGGGGACACGAAACTAATGGCTTGGCCTGCATTGCCGGCGCGTCCAGTCCGGCCAATCCGATGAACATAATCTCCGGCGTTTTCCGGCAAATCAAAATTTAAAACTAATTCAATGCCCTTAACATCAATGCCGCGAGCGGCAATGTCGGTGGCAACCAACACTCGGACTCCGCCATTTTTGAAAGCTCTCAAAGCATTGCTGCGCTGGCTAAGCGAACGGTTAGAGTGAATTTCGGCAGCGGTATGGCCCATTTGTCTAATTTTAATCGTTAATTTTCTTACCCCATGCTTAGTGCGGCAAAAAATTAAAACGGAACCGTGATATGACGTTAATATTTTTTCCAATTGGGCAACGCGCTTTTCCTTGCTGATAATGACCATCTCTTGATTTATATTTTCCGCTGGCGTGCCTGATGGCGCCACTTCAATATTAATCGGCAGCTTCATGTGTTTTGCCACTAATGACATAATAGCCGGCGGCATCGTCGCTGAAAACAACATCGTCTGTCTTTCCCTTGGAACTGATTTTAAAATTTCATTAATCTGCGGCGCAAAACCAATATCAAACATCATATCAGCTTCGTCTAAAACCAAGATTTTAATATCGCTAAGATTAATTGAATGGCTCTTGATGTGGTCAATCAAACGTCCAGGGGTGGCGATAATGATACGCGGTTTTTGCCGAAGAGTTCTTAATTGAATGTTTTTTGGTTCGCCGCCAATCAATACTGCCGTTCGTAAGCCAAACCTAGCGCCGATATTTTTTAAATGCATATTAGCCTGGCTGGCCAGCTCGCGCGTTGGCAACAACAACAAGCCGCGGCCTCCAATTTGGCTCAACCGTTGAATCATCGGGATGCCAAAAGCCAAGGTTTTGCCGGTTCCGGTTTGGGCAATGCCAACGAGATCATTGCCCTTAATGGCAAGAGGAATTGATTTAGACTGGATTAACGTCGGCTGATTAAAGCCCCATTTTTGCAAAATATCAAGAATCTTTGGCGCAATCCCAAGGTTGCTAAAGTTAAATGAATCTGATTTTATTTTTTCCATAATTTGCTGCTTTCTAATATAAATTAAGGCCACTAAAAAATGACAAGAATATTCTCGTCATCAAAAAATCTTCAGCCATAATTTTAAAACAATTTGTTTCTTTAAATTCTGGCTTTTGGCTTTTTTGTATAACTTTATCTCTTAGCTGTCAGTAGATATATCATCTATATTATACTACATTAAAATATAAAAAATGTCAAGTCAAAATGAAAACAAAATGAAAATAATAGTAATTCCTATCATTTTTGGCCGCAATTACTGAATGCTTGTCCGCCTTTGGAGGAGAATTTTTGCCTGCCCTCGCTTCTTGCCCCGTAGCGAACGCAAAACATTCTGCTACAGGGGTTCCGCCGCCGAATTTCGTGCCCCGCTACTGCGGGGCGCGCCGCCTATCTGTTTAAATAAGTAATTGTTAATTGCAAAACTGTGGCAAACGAAACCCAAAGTAGATACGGAATGTTGGCATAGACAACCCAGCGCAAGTCCGGCGAGGCGCGCCATAAAGCAACGAGCGCCCAGACGAGCGTGCCGAGCGCAAGCAAGATATCAATCGCGGCGAGGAGATTATTTTTCAGCCCAAACTGCAAAGGCGTGAAGGCGAAGTTGAAAACAAGGTTTAGGGCAAACGGAAGCGCCACCATCCACGCGAGCTTGTGGGTTATGGCCTTATAGAACACGGTGCCAAAGGTGACAGCGATGATCGCATACAGCATCGTCCACACCGGACCAAAAAGCCAGCTCGGCGGAGCCCATGATGGTTTAATAAGTTGCGAGTACCAGTTGTATGCGGTCATAATTTTATTTTATTTATTCTAACATAATTTTGGCAATTCAAAATTTGCTTTTCAAATTAGTATGCTCTAAAAAATAATGTTGATTATTAGAAATATTTTACAAAAATTTTGTCCTTCCATGTTTTTAATAAAAAACATCGCTGAATCTTGCGCCAATTCCCGCCAGCCTTTGGAGTGTCATTGTCGCACCGGCTATTAAATGCAATTCTCTACCGATTTCCTTTTGCTCGATTGTGTGTTTTGCACAACATCTGACAATTTTTGGCTGCTGTTTTGCCGCCCTTGCTCCATGCTTTTACATGGTCAGCATCCATTTCAGAGAATTTCCAAATCTTATTTTTATTGGCATCGTGACCAATCGCGCAAGACGAACAATTTGATTTTTGTTTAGCTTCAGCTTCTTTTGTTTGTTTTGCATAAACCGCTTTTTTGGTTGCTTCATCAAAAATTCGGACCTCGAGCAATTTTGTGTCAATGGA
Organism: Patescibacteria group bacterium; assembly: GCA_018896645.1. Taxonomy (NCBI): domain Bacteria; species Patescibacteria group bacterium. The sequence goes on from JAHIMF010000076.1 coordinate 15,189, forward strand.
GCCACCGAGAATAAACTCAAAAATGCCTTTGCGATTTTTAACATATGAGTCAGCGTAAAGTTTTTGCACTTCAGCCGACACTTTCGCGGGATTATATGCCTGCTTGTGATAATGCTCATACAGCCGTCCCCACTCAAGTCCGCGCATCTCGCTTTCTACATCCGTAAATACATTAGAAACCCAATCAATCACGCTGTTAAAATATTTTTTTAACTCATTGATATTTTTGTCGTAGCGATGACGGCTCATGTAATCATCAATATTTCCTTTACTTACCCAGTCTAAAGCCCTCTCAAAAAATGCCTGCAGGTTCGCGCTGCCCTTTATGTACGCGCTCCATTTTTGAATATTGGTATTTTGGCTGTTGCTGAACTCCTCTTTGCCTAATGTAACGAATGGTCCGGAATAAATCGCGTTTAACAATTCTTGAGGCACGAGCGGAACCCCAGCGATATTGATTGTCTTAAACCACTCTTTTATCTGGCTTTCTGTTCCTTCGCATTCATAAATGAGCAGTCTTGTTTCCAATATCTTGGCTTTCTTGTCTTTTGCCATACCGCCAAAATATTGCATTCCGTTTTCGTCTTTGATGGCGAATTTGTCAGTTACAAAACGGCCAACACTAGTAATGCGCTGTTGTCCGTCCAAAACTTCCAGATTGTTTTCAGAAACCTTATTAAAATAAATCAAACCAATCGGATAACCTTTGAGGATTGAATCAATGACGGCCATTTCTTTTTTCCCGCCGTCAGAAGAATAGATATAGTTTCGTTGATACTCCGGCTGAATGGTTAGTTTGCCGGACAAGCCAAACAAACCCTTGCCCTCAAGTTCGTTATAAACAAACCCTTCGCAAATATCTTTGACGGTGATGTTAGTTTTTAAAATTGTTTTCATATTATTTTTTTACATTTTTTGCTGTCTTGTTTTTTAATTGTTTTATCTCCCGATCAAAATCAGAAATATAATTTTTATCCTGAATGACACGATATTTTTCGTATTCTTTGAGCGCCAATGCTTCGGCGACCTCGTGACTTACTTTTCCGGCGTTAGTTAAAATTTCATACTCGCTGAATTTCAAAAACGCGTTGAGCTTTACAATCCAGTCCCGCATTGTCATCGCCTTGCCGCGCGCCGCTTGCATTTCGGCATAATCCAAATACATATTGCCGATACGATTCAAATGTTCCAGTTCTTTTTTGTCTAAATAATTTTTAGCGATTACTGTGTCGCTTGGCATAATTTTGCTTTGCGGAGATCGCCGCCATGAGGTCAGCCCCATTTTTTCTTTTTTACTGCTCGCGCGCTTCGTGATGATTTCCGCCGCAGTTTTTCCGGTGATGGCAAAATGCAGTTTGTTTTGCACGGTAGCGAAAAATTCTTTGCTCTCGTATGCTTTGGGCGAATAATCAATCGCCGTGGCGTAAATATCGGTGATTTTTTGATA
>JAHIMF010000077.1 GCA_018896645.1 Patescibacteria group bacterium
GCTAAGTCGCGCATTGTAGATAGTGAAAGGTCGAAAACAATAATTACTAAAAAATATCCAGAATTATGAACAAAGATGATTTAATCAAAAAATTGGAAAGTATAGATCTCCCAGAGATCGAACTTCAAAGTCATCGCCGACGGCTTAGATTGGCTTTACTTAATTTTGGATATTTTAATGAGAAAACTACTATGTCTCTACTTAAAAAGTTTGCGCCCGTTGGAGCAGTTGCTGTTATCGCTCTTTTGGTTGTCGTTGGGGTTAATTACTTCAAAAATCCTTCCTCAGTCAGTAATCTTTCATTGACACCTGCGGCTTATGCCAAAGAGTTAGTCACCGAATCTCAAAAGCAATTAACGGACATGAAAGCAATGGCAGCCTTCCCAAACCCATCAACAGGTTTTATTGAATGGAAAACGTCTGATGCCGACGGAAATATTAGAGATGAAAAGGGCAACATTATCTTCACTACAACGCCTGAGGGCGAATTAGTGCCTTTGTCGCGCGAAGTGCCCGCTGTCAGCGAAACAATTACTAAAGATTTCGCCTTATTGCTGGAAGAAGCTCATCAGGCTAAGGACCTTGCCTACATTGGTGATAAAGTTTTGCCTGACGGCAAGAAAGTAAAGATGCTTCATTTTACCAAAGAAGGACACACTGTTATTCTTGGGATTGATGAAAATAATCTGCCGGTTGTAAAAATCGTTGATGACGGCAATGGTGGCGGGATTATACTCGAACAAGGAAAAATTAAGAACGACCAACCCTTGCCGTCGGGACAAGGCATTCAATACGGCAAGATTGATCCGAATGCGCCACAGCCAAAGAGCATTGAAGAAATGATGAATTTCTGGACAGAAAATCTTGAACAGCCGACGGATTTTATTAATTTTCAAAAATAACGCGCCAGTCATCGCGTTGCATAAAAGCCAATCGTTAAATTGGCTTTTATGTTTTTTGGTGTTAAAATTGAAGTAATAAATGCGGCGCGTCCCGCTTTGCGGGACACGAAATTTGGCGGCGGCGGAAAGCGAGCGCCGGGCAAAAATTCCCTGCCTGCCGCCCTGCCTGCCGGCAGGCAGGCTTCCCCCAACTTTTACTTCGTAAAAGCCCGGGGCATTTTTTAACGGCTTCGCAGAGCTTCGCCTAAAACGCCCATTAAAAACAATCAATTGTTTTTAATCCTTCCTTTTTGCCCGCCCGAGCGTTCAGTTTCGGTTCTGTAGCGCGAAGTGCGGCAAGCAAGGCAAGCAATCAGTTTCGTTCAAAATAGGTTCGAATTTGGTCAAATAAATGCGCCACAAAAAAATAGCAGGAATTTTAGAATTTCTGTTTTTTGTTGCATAAGATACTGTTTTAGAGTAATCTAAAAGTATGAAATCACTCCTAAAAAAACTCATCCCCAAACCCATTATCCAGTCATATCACTATATTTTGGCTCAACTGGCGGTTTTTTATTATCATCATCCTTCCCGCAAAATGATAGTTATTGGAGTCACTGGCACAAAGGGCAAATCAACAACAAGTTATCTCGCCGCCAAAATACTGGAGGGCGCTGGTTTTAAAGTCGGGCTTTCCTCAACCATCATGTTCAAGGTCGGAAAGCGCGAATGGCTCAACGACAAAAAAATGACCATGATCGGCCGGTTTGCTTTGCAAAGATTGTTGAGTCAGATGACTAAGGCTGGCTGTCAATACGCAGTAGTTGAAACTTCATCCGAGGGCATTGCCCAGTATCGGCATCTGGGCATTGATTATGATGTCTTGGTTTTTACCGGGCTCGCGCCAGAGCATATTGAAGCACATGGTAGTTTTGAGAATTATAAGGGAATTAAATTAAGTATTTTCAAAGATTTGGAAAGTCGTGGTAAGAAGATAGTCAAATTTAAAAACAATGATTCCTCAAATTCCTCAAATAATTGCTCGAGCATCTCAAATATTGTTAAAAGGGTCATTATTGCTAATGGCGAGAGTGAGTATGCCAAAGATTTTCTAAATTTCAATGTCGATGAGAAATTCACATTTCAAGCATCAAGCGTCAAGCATCAAGCATCAATCTTTCAAGTTAGTAGTTTAAACGCGGATAGTCAAGGAATCAGTTTTAAAATAAATAATACGCAGTTCAACTCAAGCATCCTTGGTCAATTCAACATAATGAACTCCCTCGCCGCTATCAACGTCGGTTTGAGCCAAAATATTGGACTCGAAAAAATAAAACAGGCCTTAGAAAAAATCACTACTGTCCCGGGCAGAATGGAAGTTGTCTATAATAAAAACTTCAAAGTCATTGTTGATTATGCCCATGAGCCCCACTCAATGGAAAATGTTTATAAAGAAGTTGCTTCCTGGCCACACAATAAAATCATCGCTGTTTTTGGCGGAACCGGCGGCGGCCGCGACAAATGGCGCCGCCCCAAAATGGGCGAGTTGGCCGCCAAATATTGCGATATAATAATCCTCACAACTGATGACCCATATCAAGATGATCCAGCTCAGATAATTCAAGAAATAGAAAAGGGAATAATAAATAATAAATCAATAAATAATAAATTATATAAAATCGTCGATAGGAAACAAGCCATCAAAAAAGCCATTGACTTAGCCCAAGCAGGTGATATAATACTAGTGTTAGGCAAGGGTTGTGAGCAAAAAATGGCTTTAGCTAATGGCAAATATATTGATTGGGATGACCGCAAGATTGTAAAAGACATTATTGATGAATTTTAGCTCATGAAAATCTATGACTGACTCAAGAATAAAAAATTCATTTGTCCTCTTTTTTCTCTTTCTCGGCTTCCTCTCCATCGTCCTGCAAATCTTTTTCATGCGCGAGCTTTTAACGCTTACCGGCGGTAACGAAATTATTATCGGGATTATCATTTTTTGGTGGTTTTTGTTTGCTGGTATTGGAAGTCTTGTTAAATTCAAAACCCAACAAATAAATAAACTACTCTTTTTTATTATTACATCCTATTTTATTTTGGGATGTTTTTTGTTGGTTGATTTTTTTCTTATTAAATTTATCCCTTCTCGTTTACATTTTGCTGGTGAGTTGATCCCTCTTTCTTGGGCCATGCTTTCTTTGCCAATTATACTCTTCCCGATTTGCTTTTTACTTGGGTTAGAGTTTCGGCTCGGCAGTCAACTTTTTTCTTTAAAATTTGGATCAAAAGCAAGTGGCGCGACTACTAATAAAGCTCATCTGTTTGAAAGTGCTGGGTTTGTTGTTGGCGGATTGGCTTTTAGTTTTTTCTTGGTTCACTTTTTAAACACCCAGTTTATTGGTCTTATCTTGGCTTGTTTGGCTTTATTGAGCCTAACTTTGTATTTTGTTCTGTTTAGGAATATCAATTTCAAAAAAATTCTCATGGCATCACTTTTGATGCTTGCTGCAACAATCGTTATTATTCCAAAAACTTCATTTAATAAATTAAATCGTCAAACACTAAAGTGGCAGTATAAAAATCAGGAAATTGTTAAATCAGTCAATTCTCGTTATGGGAATATTGTTATTACTAAAATGGATGAACAATATAATTTTTATATTGACGGTTATTTTTTAGGACCTACAGAAAATATTAAAGAGACCGAAGAGATTACAATCATTCCGTTGTTGTCTCAAAAAAAATCGAGTAACATTCTGATTATTGGCGAGGGGTGGAATGGGCTGATTCAAGAAATTTTAAAGATTGATAAGGTGGAAAATATTACTTATTTAGAAATAGATAAAGTTTTGGTTGAGAATCTAAAAAATTATCTTCCAGAAATCCAGTCAATTTTAGATAATCCAAAAGTCAATCTTGTTACTCAAGATGTCATTACTTTTCTTAAGGCCAATGATGCAAAGTATGACGTAATTATCCTGTCCCAACCGCCGCCAATGAACTTTTTATTTAACCGGTTTTACACTCAGAATTTTTTTACTTTAATTAAAGACGACTTGAAACCGACTGGCGTGTTTGCCTTTGGCTTGCCGGGCTTGGCAGAAAATATGAGCAATCCTCACGAACAACAGTTTTTAGGCTCAGTTCACAAAACATTAAATAAGGAATTTGATTTTGTTAAGGTCTTGCCTGCTGATAAGATGCTTTTTTTGGCGAGTGACCAAAAAATAAAAACCGTCGAACTGGTTGCGGAATTCAATAAACTTAATCTTAATACTAGTTTTGTCACGATTCCTTATATTAAATATCTTTTTGAAGATGAAAGAACCCAAACAATTAATAAGGTTTTAACCAAAAGTGATACTTTTTTAAATAAGGATCTACAACCTTTTGCCTTTTTGGCTTATACAAAATTTTGGTCCCAAATTTATAGCTCAAAAATCGCCCGGGCAATTGATTTGCTGTTTAACAATAGAATAATCATTATCAGTATATTAAGTTTGGCAATTATTTTGCTCTTGATTCTCTCTTCTAAAAAAAATCGCAAGAATTCTTATTTATTTTTTTCAATTATTTTTGCTTCAGCCACCTTGATGGTTTTAGAAATAACAATAATTTTATTGTGGCAGGTGTTATTCGGTTACATATATAGTCAAATAGCTTTAATTTTGACAATCATTATGGCGGGGGTTACTTTTGGGAATTATGTAATCGTCAAGAAAAAGTGGCATGCCCCTAGTTTGCTTAAAAAATTACAGAAAATCTTTATTATCCTGATTGCTTCCTTTCTCGCCCTCACCTTCTGGCCAGACTTATTTAATCAAATAATTTTAGGCCTCTATGCTTTTGCCTTTGGCTTTATCAATGGCGCTATCTTCCCTTTAACTAATAAACTCTACCTAGAAAAAACAAAAAATCCTGCTACAGAGACAGGAAAGATTTATGGAGTTGAGCTCGTCGGCAGTGGTGTTTTGATTTTGATGTTTAATTTATTTTTGCTCCCGATGTTCGGATTTGGAGTGAGTTTGGTGTTTTTAGTGGGGTTGAATTTGTTGGTAGTGGCGACAGAGTAATACTGAAGGACAATGATTTTGTAACCATATTTTCACCATTTTAAATCAACTCGCTATTTCAAATATTTTTTTAACTAATTCCTTTCGAGCATAAAAAGCTCTACTGATGGAGCCGTGCCCCGAACCCTTAGTTCTTGCCTGTATCCATTTACCGTCTTTCCCTGTTAAACCTTCAAACCCCCGGGTAATCAACTTATTCCTTATAAGATCATAATCCATCTTTATTTCCTGTATTAGTTCATCTGTCTTAGAAAAATCCAGACTTGCCACTTTCAAAAGTTCCGCTTTCTTTGCATGCTTGCCGTACCACATGACAGCACAGAAAATCATTGACTTTAATTTATCCCAGCAATGACTATAAAAAAATTCGTTATTCTTTAATTCTTCTGGATTTATCATAGTAATCGCCATTGTCTCTTTTGGAACAAGTTCTCCATTTACATAATAGAAACTTACAGATTTCAATTCAAAAGTTAATCCGTTGGGGGCTTTTGATATGTTACTCTCTAGTCCAGCGACCCTCTCCAAAACCAAACCTTTCCATCCTTTGTTTTGTTTGCCGTTTTTATAGGTGGTAATACCAAACCTTGGGGCAATCCTCATTAAATCTTTTCCTATATATTTTTTGAGATTATTTATTGCTATCGCTCGTGTAATTATTTTCATAAAACTAATTTTTAGCGCATTTCTTCTTTAAATTTTTATCTAACTCTTCAAATCTTTTAATAGATAAATCTAAATATTGTTTCTCATTATCAATTCCAACAAATTTGCGACCGTATAAACATGCAGCTAATCCCGTTGTTGAACTTCCGGTAAAAGGATCGAGAATTAAATCATTTTTATTAGTGCTCGCTAAAACAATTCTTCTTAAAAGCTCCTCTGGCTTTTGTGTTGGATGTTTGCCAAATTTTTTTTCCTCTTTTTTTGGCGGGGATATTGCCCAGACAGAACGCATTTGCAGACTTGGCTTCTTGAGAAAATCTTCTGACCAGTCTCCGTCTTTCATTAGTTTATAGTTGAATTTATGCTTGAATTTTTTTTCTTTTCGGGCCCAAACGAGAGTTTCATGGCTGGCAGTAAAATAGCGACAGCTCAAGTTTGGGGAAGCATTTGGTTTAAACCAAGCGATGTCATTCAAAATATGAAAGCCTGTTCCTTGCAAGGCTAAGCCGGTTTGATAGATCGAGTGATAAGTGCCGCTTACCCAGATTGTGCCTTCGGGTTTTAATACGCGCCTGCAGGCCTTGATCCAACTTATATGAAATTCTAAATCTTTTTTCACTCCCTCGCTCACATCCCATTTACCCTTATTGACACTTACCATTTTGCCATTTCGACAAGTTATCCCACCATTGGAAAGTCGATATGGTGGGTCAGCAAAAATCATATCAAAATAATTTTCTGGAAATTTCTTCAGAACTTCAATGCAATCGCCAAGATATAAAGCGGCGCTATTGTCTTTATAATAAGGCTTTATTTTTTTAATTTCGTCTTTTTGATTAGGCATGGGATTCGTTAAATAATTTCTCTTACTTTATTCTCTCACTTTTGGCCTCCTTTGTCAATTTACTCCCAGACCCCGGCCACCTCTTTCCCATCACCACACTTGCCATCGTCCAAATTATTCTGACTAACAAAATATCCCTTGCGCTCAATGGCAATTGAGCCATCATCGCAATAAGTAGTGTTGCCTTCTACCCAGTTGACATTGCCAGTGTAGACATATTTTAACCCTTGCTCCAGGGCAATCCCGCGAGCGCGCTGGATAGTTTCTATTGGTGTGGCAGCCATGTTGCTTAATTTGTAATATGGGAAAAAACGAGAAAAATGAATGGGCACGTTTTCATCTAAATTTTCTTTAACCCAGATGACCATTTCTTTAATTTCTTGCTCACTGTCATTATAGGTGGGAATGATAAGATAGGTGATTTCTAACCAAACGGCTTCTTGATGCAAGGTCTTCAGGGTCTCAAGCACTGGTCCAACATCTCCATTGGTTAATTTTTTATAAAACTCACCTCTAAAGCCTTTAAGGTCGATATTGGCTGCGTCCAAATATGGTATTAACTGCATCAAGGGTTCTTGGTTAATATAACCAGCCGAGTGCATAATATTTTTGATGCCTTTTTCTCGGGCAAGCTTTGCGGCATCTAACATGAACTCATAAAAAATCGTGGGTTCGGAATAAGTATAAGCAATGATTGGCGCGCCCGAATCAATCGCTCCTTGAACAACCTGTTCTGGCGTCATCTTGGTTGATTTGACTTCCCAAGGAAATTTTTGAGAAAGGTCCCAGTTTTGGCAATTTTTGCAAGAAAGATTACAGCCAGCCGTGGCAATAGAATAAGCCCGAGCCCCCGGAAAAAAATGATACAAAGGTTTTTTTTCAATTGGGTCAACATGCTTAGCCGCTACCTCGCCGTAAACTAAAGAAACCAATTTACCCTCTTGATTCTGTCTGGCCCGACAGGCGCCAATTTGCTTATTGGCTAAAATACAATTATTTGGGCAAAGATTGCACTCTACAAATCCGCTGGATAATTGTTCGTAAAATAAGGCTTCTTTGAATGTTGATTGTCCCGCCTCCAAGGAAGGCGAGATTTGCAAGTCTCGCCTTCCAATAGGTGGTAATGATTCTTCTTTTTGCCTAATCAACAAAAACGCCAAACTCAAAAGCCCAACAAAAAATATTATGGCAATGATTTGTCCGATTCTCTTTTTTAGCATAGAATTAAATTATGAATATACTAAGTATAATCTCTCAACCCTTCCTCCTCGGACTCTCTTCGGGTCTATTTTGTCTATCTTACTGCGTCCCATTTGTAGCGCCATACTTGGTGTCAGAGAAACGACCGTGGAAAAAAAGCATCGTTATTCTTGGTCAGTTTATAGGTGGCCGGCTTTTAGGTTACCTGGTCTTTGGCGCAATAATTGGCTATCTGGGTTTTCAATTTAATACTTTGTATGTAAATATCTTGGCAAATCTTTCGCTTCTGTTAATGTCGGCTGTAATGATTTTATATGCATTGAATGTGATCCGCTGGAAGAAACAAAAATTATGCGCCATCCGCTTCCCTGTTAAAAAAGTTCCTTTCTTGCTTGGGCTACTCACTGGTATTAACTTTTGCCCACCGTTTATCTTGGCGCTTAATTTAGTTTTTACCCTTCATAATACCTTAGCCGGTGTTGTCTTTTTTGCTTTTTTCTTTCTGGGTACTGCAATATATTTAATTCCTCTTTTATTTATTGCTCCTTTGGGCTATATTAACTATGTAAGAAAGGCGGCGCGGTTCGCGGCTTTAGTCATTGGTATTATTTATCTCTTTTATGAATTTTTTTACTTTTACCGGGGATTATTTATATTTAAAATGTTTTAAAACTTCATGAGCAAAAATATCCTTCTTAGAAAAATTAATGCTTATTCGGCTTGGCTTTTATTTCTGCTTGTGTTTTTATATTTCATCTCTGGTTATGGCATGACTAAAAATATAATCAATAAAGAGCTGGCAGC
>JAHIMF010000078.1 GCA_018896645.1 Patescibacteria group bacterium
GTTCTTGATTTGGAACAAATTCTATCGATTCTTTCATTTCATCCTCCTGTTACGAATTTTTTAATCTAAACCAACATTAGCAAACAACAAAAGAAAATCAAGACGTTAGGTTCGAGCGTCCAGTTCCTGGGTCAAAATGAGCCTTGTAAAATAAGGCTTAAAAAATGCTCCCCCACTGTCTGCCCGCCTCTGGTGGGGATGCGTTCACTTGTCCGTCCGTAGCTCACAAAGCGAAAGAGGAAAACTTTAGACTGGGTAGACATTAAGAAAGAATTAGAGTTAATTCCAAGTTTTGGACAAAAAACACCCCCATTCCAACTTGTGAAATAGGGGCTTTTAGGTTAACCAAAGAACTGAAATGGCTATTGAGACAACTAACAAGGTAGTCTCGTAAACCAACCTTGGACGAATTTTGCTTTCTTCTTTTAGCCAATCTGGATTTCCATGCTTGGCGGCAATTTGACGTTGCTCTGCTTTGTCTCGAATAATTCTCTGTGGGCTATACGAAGCGAGGGTAAAATATCTTTTATCAAATGGGTAAAGCCATCTGACACCCCAACCGCTTTCGAGAGTATCGTGAACAAAATGATAAATTGTTCCTAATACCCAAACTAGAGCCCAACTTGGTCCAAAGACCGACAGAAGAATAATGCCTCCACCCAGAGAAAAAATTATCGGATTATGGAACAGGTCACGGTGTTCGTGAGCAAACTGGTCCACTTTCCAATTATTTCTCAAAAGATAGATGAAGAAATCTACGTCCGCCACGACAGCAGAAAAACCACCAAAAACCACCAAAACTATAGAAGTACCATCAGTAAGAAAACCAACACCGACGGCTACCAGAAGACCAATGCTGATGTCTAGTATCACTCACGACACCTCCCTTCAGTCAAAAATTTTGTTCTCAAGTACTGTAAAAAGGGTAGCATAAAAATACTGTCCTGTCAAGTTTGCTCCCCCTACTGCCTGCCCTGCCGGCAGGCAGGTTGGATATTGATTCGCAAAGAATTGGAGTTAATTCCGAGTTTTGGATAGAATAAAACAAAAGCCCCATCTGGGGCTTTTTCGACAAAGAACTAAATTGGAGGTTGGAAAGGTTTGTCTTTCTTATTTCCTGCCACAAACTTCATTGGCTTAGAGCCATCAATAATCGGAGTACCAATAAATGCTCTCTTGGGAACCTTTTTCAGTCCTTCTGGAGGATTAAAGTAGATGCGTTCATCGATTACCACGCCATCACTGTTAAAAACTAATACAACGGTGTTCTTGTTATTGCTATCGTCACTTCCCATCAAAATTGTAAAAACATCATTCGTCCAGGCGATAAAATCTAACTTTGCAAACCATTTGTTCACCGACTGTTTCGTTATGACACTAGGTTCGTACCCATTATCAACATGCCATTTTTCTCCCTCTTTCAAAGTTCGAATGATGTTGGGATGCAAATTTTTCGCAGTTGGCTTAAAAGTTTCCATTCAAATACCTCCGTTTGTATTTAATTAAATCTGCAATAATAATAACAAGCGGATTGTAAAAAGCAACCTTGGGTTCGAGCATTTAACTTTGTCCAGCTTGGGATACATAAAATGACCGCTATAAATAACGATCATTTACGAACCCCCCACCTTTCCATTATTTGAAAAGCATTTCTTTCAGAAAATCCAGTTTGAGGATTAACTTCAATAATGTGTCCATCCTGTTTTTCAAGGAGATTATCCACGATGTCGTCGATTATTAGATAATCTTCTGTTAGATGTTCAGCTAGCCAATAATCTATTTCTTTCCCTCTCTGGTCATAAAAATCATACGTTCGACTAATAATTGGCGGGTTACTCCAACCGGCTTCCGAAAGTGCGGTTTCGACATAATTTCTCCACCCTTCTGTCTTGCGCCAGTTTGATGATACAACCATCTTCGCTTCACATACTTCAACGACTCGTTTTAATGGCAAAACATTCTTTGGGTCCATTACATCCGAACGCCCCATTAAATCAGTATATCCTTTTGTGTTGAGAGTAAAATCCACATCAAGAAAAACTATTTTCTTATGCATATGAATTTATTCTATCAAAAAAACCGGCCTCACAAAATGGGTAAAAAACTAAACTTTATACACCATAAATTCATCAAGAATCTCCTCAA
>JAHIMF010000079.1 GCA_018896645.1 Patescibacteria group bacterium
GATATCTTTGAACATTAAATCGTCAAGCCATTTGCTATTGAAAATAATCTCGGCTGGATTATCACCGTCAAATTTTAAAATTTTACTGGCCTGCTCTTGGTATAATTTAGCATTTTCCAGGACTTGCTGATGGGTTAAGGGTTTGCGAGTGGCGAGCTTATCACTCGGGTCGCCAATCCGAGCGGTGAAGTCACCAATCAGCATAATCACCTGATGGCCCAATTCTTGAAATTTTTGCAGGTTTTTTAGATTGACCGCGTGGCCAATGTGCAAACTGGGTCCAGTGGGGTCAATCCCCAGATAAACTTTAAGTTTTTTGCCGGATTGCAATAGTTTTAATAAAAATTCTCGCGAGGGGTAAATATTTTCTATTCCCCGGCTTAAAAATTCTTCAATTTTCTTTTTATCAATAATAATCTGATTTGTTTTAATGCTTTCATGTTTTAATGATTTCATGTCGCAGGATTTACTTTTAGGCATAAGTTTGGTATAATGAGGTTAAATTAGTGATTTGACTTAATAATAGCAGATTTTGGGGGGAGGAGCAAGATAGATGATTGCTTTTTTAATTTTTAAATATACCCATGGGAAAAGAAAATTTTTATTCAAACATAGTAGAGGGTTTTACTGCCAATGAGTTTTTAAGAAGGAAGGATAAAACGAGAGAAGAAAAAAAACTTGATCAGCAAATAGAAAGTGTTTCTCTTATGGAGTATCTTTTGAACCTCTTTGGCACGACCGCAGCAAAAGAACGGTTTTTGGATTTATGCAAAAAATACAGAATTTCCAAATGGCGGCAAAGAACATCAAATTTATTAAAAATTGAGGAGCAAGAATCTTCAAGAGCTGAAGTTCATAATAAGATCATAGATACTATTGCTAGTTTATCAAGAGTAGATTCGAGCTCTGAAAGTACTCACGTTTTTAGCCAGTTAGGGGCTCGTGACCGAGTTACGGACATGATTATAGATTATTTTGATTGGCAAGAAAAAAAGAAATTAGAAGAGTCGGAGTTTAGGAAAGCAGCTTAATTACGGATCAACTCTAACTTCGTCTGATATTCTTTAATGTTTTTTCTAACCTTATTAAACTTTTTAAATATCTATGCCTATCCCTTCACTCCGCCCAAAGCCCAGAAAAAATAACTGGCGCTACAAACCTTTAGGCGGTGTTCGGCCAGCGTATTCGCCTCAAGCCTGGCGAAGCAAAAAATATAGACCCAGAAGAAAACAAGGCCTTGCATTGAGGTTGATTAAAGTGATTGTTCCGGCTGGTATTTTAGCTGGGCTTTTTAGTATTGTTTTTGTGGTCAGTTTATTCGCCTGGTATGGCAGAGACTTGCCTGACCCTGATAAGCTTTTAGAACGGTCTATTGCTCAAAGCACTACTATTTATGACCGGACTGGGGAAAATATTTTATACGAAGTTCACGGCGAGGAGCGAAGGACTATGGTAGAACTGGAAGAAATTCCCGAATATTTAGTTTGGGCCACGATTGTGGCTGAAGACCGCCAGTTTTACGAACACTCGGGATTTAATCTGCGCCGCATCATTATTACGGCTGTTAAAGATATCTTCACTGGCCAGCGCGCTGGCGCCTCCACCATTACCCAGCAATTTGTTAAGAACGCTATCCTTACACCCGAGAAAAGATATTCCCGAAAAATTAAAGAACTGATTCTTTCTTACCAAATTGAAAACAAATTTACCAAAGACCAAATTTTAAAAATGTATTTTAATGAGATTCCTTATGGCTCAACCGCTTATGGCATTGAAGCCGCCAGCCAAATTTATTTAGGCAAAAGTGTTTCGGAATTAAGTTTAGCCGAAGCCGCCACCATAGCTGGCCTGCCGCAAGCGCCAACATATTACTATAACCATCAAGACGCATTGCAAGGAAGAAGGGATTATATTTTAGATAGCTTGGCAGAGTTTGGCTATATCACCCAGGAAGACGCCGAGCTTGCCAAAGAAGAGCCCCTAAAACTTGAACAGCGGAAAGAGGCTTTAGTAGCACCCCATTTTGTGATGTATGTTAAAGAATTATTAAGCCAACGTTATGGCGAACGTTTGGTGGAGAGCGGGGGTTTAAATATCCAAACAACCCTTGATATAGAAAAACAAGAAGCGGCCGAAGCCGCTGTTGAAGAAAGGGCCCTAAATAATGAAACTGATTATGGAGCAATGAACGCCGCTTTGGTGGCGTTGGACCCTAAAACCGGCGATATTTTAGCCATGGTTGGTTCTCGTGATTTTTATAATGAAGATATTGATGGCCAGGTTAATGTTACTACCAGCCCTCGCCAGCCTGGTTCGTCTTTCAAGCCAATCGTTTATGCGGCTTCGTTCATCAAGGGATATACTCCAAAAACTATTCTTTGGGATGTAGTAACAACCTTTAAAACAGAGGTTGGCGAAGACTACACTCCGCATAATTATGACAACAAAGAGCACGGTCCAATAACCATGCGCAAAGCCCTGGCTGGTTCGCTTAATATCCCGGCGGTTAAAACCATCTATCTGACCGGTATTAGCAAAGTCCTGGATTTGGCTGACGCTCTTGGTTATACCACGCTTTATGACCGCAGTCGTTTCGGCCTTTCTTTGGTGCTGGGCGGAGGCGAGGTTAAGCTCTTGGAGCATGTGGCTGCTTATGGCGCTTTGAGTCAAGAGGGAATTATCCAAACCCCCAGAGCAGTTTTAAAAGTTACTGATAGCAATGGCGAGATATTGGAAGAAGCTGATGAAGAACCAACAGGAGAGCGGGCAATGGACCCGGAAATTTGCCGCTTGGTTAGCAATATTTTATCGGATAACGAAGCCCGGGCTTTTACTTTTGGCTCTAGTAATTATCTTAATCTGGGTGAACGGCCGGTGGCGGCTAAAACCGGCACTACTAATGATTATAAGGATGCTTGGGCTGTTGGTTATGCGCCATCACTGGTTGCTGGTGTCTGGGTTGGGAATAATGACAACAAAGAAATGAAGCGAGGCGCGGCTGGCGGTGTCGTGGCTGCGCCAATTTGGCATCATTTTATGCAAGCCGCGCTTCGGGGCAGCCCGATAGAACAGTTTGCCGTTCCCGCAGAAATTAAGGCGGAAAAGCCAGTACTGCGAGGTGAGACGGGCAGTGAAGTAACAGCTAAAATTGATAAAGCGAGCAATAAATTAGCCAGTTCCTCAACACCCCCAGAGTTGGTTGAAGAAAGAGCTTTTAAAGAAATGCATTCCATCTTGCATTATGTTGATAAAAATGATCCTCAAGGGCCAGTTCCCAAAGACCCAACCCAAGATTCTTATTATGAACCTTGGGAACAGGCGATTCTAGAATTTTTAGCCCGGGAAAAAGAAAAACGCGAAGCTGGCGATGAGAAGGCTTTTGCGTATGATGCCTTGCCAACCGAGGAAGATGATGTTCACACCCTGGAGAATATTCCCATCGTTTCTATCATTTCTCCCTTGCCGGGTAAAATTTTTACTACTAATATCTTAACAGCCAGGATTTCTGCTGATGTTCCCAGGGGCGAGATTAGTAAAGTAGAATATTGGATTGATAGCGAGCTTTTCGCTGCTGAAGAAAAGTCGCCGTATAATTTAGAAAAAACAATACTATCCACATCTGATGGCAAACATACTTTAATAGCTAAAGTTTATGATGACGTTTTAAATATGGGCGAAGCCAGGGTGGACTTTAATATAGATTTGATTGATATCGCGCCAGCAATTAATTGGCTTTATCCTAAAACGGATATTATTCTGGGCGCAAACAATTTTCCTCTTAATTTAAGCATCAGTATTCCTAATCCGGACCAACAACGGATTGGTGTAGTTAGATTAAAATTTTTCTACCAAGCCGAGACCAGTTCCCAATCTCGATTATTGGGTCTGGTGACGGACCCTGAAGATTTTGATAAGATTGAACTCGCTTGGCCCAGCGCTCCCGGTTCTGGTATTTATAATGTTTATGTGGAAGCAGAGGATTATAAAGGCGAGGTTTATAGAAGTGAAGTGAGGCGAGTGGAAGTGGAGTGAATAAATCCAAAATCTAAAATCCAAAAATAAAAAGGCCTACTCCTTGAAAGTTTAGAGTAGGTTTTTTGTTTTCTATACAAAAATAAAAAGAAGGCGGCCAAGGCAAAGTGATGAGCAAATAAAAGCTCTGTTTATCAGGATAAATTTGGCAGCCTGGTTATTGCATAGATACAGACATCAGCCCGCAGCCATACCCCCGTTGACTACCAAATTTATTCTAACAAACTTTTTGATACTTTATTATATCACAAATAAAAAAATATGTCAAACGTTTGGCATATTCCAGTCGCCCACTCGGCTATGAGCTCGTGGCCGAATGGTCGCAAGGACAAAGGATTACCCCGCTTTTTCTTCTTTCGGCTTTTCTTTTTCTTCAGATTTCTCTTTTTCAGCAGGCTTTTCCTCTGGTTTAGCTTGCTCGGAGTTCTTATCTTCAGCTGTTTCCGCCTGTTTGGCGGATAAATTTTCTTCTGTTTTTTGGGTTTCAGCTGATTTCTCGGCTTTTTCAGCAGCGCCAACGGCTTTATCGTCTTTTGTTTCTTTCTTTTTGGGTTTCCAGGCTTTTACTTTTTTAGCCTCAATCACTCCTTCTTTTACTAAAAGGTTATGTACAGTATCAGAGGTTCCTGCGCCGCAAGAAAGCCAATATTTGATTCTATCAGCTTTTAAAACCGTTTTTTTAGTTCTCGGATTGTAATGGCCCAAATTTTCTAAAAAATCACCAAAAGTATCTTTGGTTTTTTCATTGATGATTAAACGGTAATAAGGTTGTTTCTTTTTACCTATTCTTGCGAATCTGATGGTTAGCATAAATAGATCATTGTTACACCTTGCCTAACGCCTTGCCTACTGGCAGGCAGGTTGTTAAATTGTTGATTACATTGCTAAATTGCTAAATTGTTACATTGCTAGCGATTTGACAACGCAACAATTTAGCAATATAACAATTTGATTAAGCTTACCAGAAGTATAAATTTTAGTCAATAGCACCTGTTTTATTGCTTGATTTTGATTTCTTCCATTTTAATCGACAAGAGCTTTGAGACCCCGCTATCACTCATGGTTACACCGTAAAGAATTCTAGCCTTTTCCATGGTAGCTCGGTTGTGGGTAATCATTACAAATTGGGTTTTGTGGGACAGTTGCTCCAAAATTTCGGCAAATCGAACAGAATTAGCCTCATCAAGCGCGGCATCAACCTCGTCTAAAATCACAAAGGGCGAAGGGTTGTTGGCAATAATAGCGCAGATAAGGGCAATGGAAGTCAAAGCCCGCTCACCACCAGAGAGCATGTTGATAGATTTAAGTTTTTTGCCCGGTGGCGTGGCTTCTATTTCTACGCCCTCTTTGATGATAGTAGCGCTATTTTGGTCTGCGAAGGAAGGGAGATTCCTTTTTGTATTCTTTGGGTTATCTCGGATTTTCTCTAATGAACTCGAACTTTCTCTGGCAGACTCGGAATCGACTTGAATGTCCGCTGTCTCAAGTTGAGGTTGGGCGATAACCTCCCGCGTAAAGATTAGTTTAGCCTTGCCCCCGCCAAAAATGCTTTTGAAAAACTTCTGAAATTCCTGATTAATTTTTTCAAATGAAGCATCAAATCTTGTCTTTATAATTTCTTCTAGTTTTTTAATCAGTTTTTCCAAAGACTCACTGGCTGTTTTTAAATCATCAATTTGGGAATCAATAAAAGCATATCTTTTTTTTGTTTCCTGATATTCCTTGATTATTTCCTTGTCAATGCCGCCGATTAGTTCCAGCTGGTGTTTAAGATTTTCTATTTTTTGTTTGGCGGCCTCGCGGAGTTCGTTTTCATTGATCATCTGGATAGACCCATGAGCCAGCTTATCAGGGCTGCCCAACTCTTGCCTGATTTCTGCTTCCAAGTTTTCCTTTTTGGTCTCGGTTCGGGCCAGCTGGACTCTGATTTCGTTTTCTTGGGTTATGCATTGGTTGAGTTCGGACTGTGATTTTTGAACTTGTTTTTGAGTAGCTACCAGCTCTTCCCGTCCTTTTTGATGTTCTTGATTAAAATTGTTAAGTCCTGATTGGGCCTTTTTGATTTCTTCGTCCTGTCTGTTGATTTCTTTTTCCAGCTCGCCGAGTTCTTTCTCTATTTTTTTAATATAGTTTTCTGATTCTTGTTTTTTTGTGCTTAAGCTTTGTTCATCCCCATCATTTTTTTGGATAGTTTGAATAAGCTGGCCTATTTTTTTGATAATACGCAAAGCCAGGTCGTTGATATTTTCCGTATCCTTGCTGTTTAACCCAGCAATAAGTTTTTGTTGAAGAGCCTTGATGTTCTTAAGATTTCCGAGCAGTTCTCGGGTTTCTTCAGTTGAAAGAGCCGTGCTGGAGACGGTTTGCGCTTGGAGCCTGCTTTTTTCTCTTTGCAAAGTCAGCTTGCTTTGGAGTTCGGATTGGGTTCGTAAAAGCTTGTTTTTTTCATTATTTAACTCGTAATAGTTTTGTTGAAGTTTTTGAAATTGGTTATCATTGATTGTGCTTTTTCCCAGGCCCTCCAGTCTTTCTTGCAAACTAGTTACTTTGCGCTGTGTTTCTTGGCGTTCGGCCGTAATTTTATATAGGTGTTTTTTTTCTCTAAGCCAGCTGGTATTGATATCCTGCCAAAGAGCGCTATAGTAGGTGACTTGCAGACCATGAAGTTCGCGCTCCATCTCTTCTCGGCGCTCCAGCTTTTTAACTTGCCTTGATAAAGAACGAAGCCTCGGCTCTATTTCCTGGATTAGGCGCCCGGCCTGGGATAGGTTTTCTTTGGTTGATTCCATTTTATTCGCAGCTTGGTCGCGTTTGAGCTGATATTGTTTAATACCAGCGGCTTCGTTTAAAAAATCTTTACGTTCTCCCGGGCTTGCAGAAAGCACGGCATCCGCCAGGCCTTGGCCGATAACACTGTATGATTTTTGGCCAAAGGAAAGCTCGGCCATAAGCATCAAAATATCATTAAGCCGAGCCTTTGTTTTATTGATAAGATATTCGCTTTCACCGCTTCTATAGATTTTGCGAGTGATAATCATTTCCGAATAATTGGCGGGGTTTATTTGTTTTTTAGAATTATCGGGCAAGGATATTTTTTTATCAGAATTGGTAAGATACAAAGAAACTTCGGCGCAGCCCAGCCGAGCCAGTTTGTTGGTACCAGAAAAAATAACATCCTCACCTTTTTTTCCGCGCAGAGTTTTTATGCTTTGTTCACCGGTGACCCAGCGAATGCCATCGGCAATATTGCTTTTACCGCTGCCATTAGGTCCGACAATAGCCGTGATATTAGATTTGCCGATTTCTAACTTAGGAAAAGTGAGAATGGTTTTTTTGGCGAAAGATTTGAAGCCTGACAATTCCAGTTTAGATAGGTACATATGGTAAGTTGGATAAATTTTATTTTGAGATTTTAAAAAAGTGAAAGAAATGAAGAAACAAGATCTTCGGCAAGCTCCCATTCGGGCCTGAGGGCCTCAGGGCCTCGAACGGCAGATTCTATCGAAAACAAGAAACAAGGACACAAACAAATTTCAAATTCAAATAACAGATTCCAAAGAGTTTGAAATTTGAGTTTTGAAATTTAGGATTTATTTGTAACTTGTATTTTAGTTAGATTGGTTATTGGTTAAGAATTTTTATCATTTTAACTTATAACTGTTCTAACTTATAACCCATAGCCCTTTTTATTATACCAGAAATTTTAGGAAAAAGAAAAAGCAGGTCGGTTGAGGGCCTGCCATAAGGAGGACAGTTTGTGTTAGGGGTAATTTCTGGTAATTTCAGTTAGGCGATTAAGTGTGGATAACTGGGCTTGACAGGGTTTATAGATATGATATACTTAAGATGCTAATCACGGATTCAATCGTGACCCCAGAAAATCCGAGAATTTATTTCTCGGGTTTTCTTTTTGTGTAGATTTTGATACAATAAGCGTGGAGTCCAAGGGGCCACCTCACGGTGAGGAATCCGTGATTAGCACTCGGATAGAGGGGTTCGATTCCCATTGGCTCCATGCTTAAAGCCATCTTGAAAAGAGGTGGTTTTTGGGTTTTGAAAAAAGTAAATTCTTTCGCTTTGCGGAGCCGCATAGCAAGTTTTATACGAACTCGCTGATTTACTGGCTAATGCAAATTAAAAATTTAGAAATTTGAGTTTTGATTCCTGCCTCGTCGGCAGGCGGGTTGTTTTCTTGTTTTTTTGATTTCTTGATTTCACCCGTTATACATCCTCTCCCGAAGCATATCAATCTCCTGCTTAATTCGGCCGTGAGAATCCACTTCCTTGGTAATCTTTTTACAAGCATGCATCGCAGTGGTATGGTCGCGTCCGCCGAATTCCGTGCCAATCATGGGATAAGAGCATTCTAGCTCCTCGCGCAGTAAAAACATGGCGATCTGTCGGGGCAAGGCCAGTTCTTTTCGTCGGCCGCCTTGGGTCAAGTCCTCGATTTTTAACTCATAAAAGTCAGCCACGATTTTTATTAGTTGTTTGGCCGTAATAATGCCCCTCTTAGTTTGAGAAGAAAGATTAGAAACAATTTCTTTTACGATATCCGGGGTTATTTTTTTATTATAAAGCTCCCAATGGGCAATGATTTTATTAAGCGCGCTTTCCAGCTCCCTAATGTTCCTTTGAAAAGTAACCGCCAAATATTGGATAGACTCATCATCCAATTGAAAATTGCGTTCTCGGGCTTTAGTTTTTAAAATAGCAATGCGAGTTTCCAGATCAGGCGGCGCTACATCAGCAATCATGCCCCAAGAAAAGCGAGAGCTTAAACGTTCTTCAAGGCCGGGGATGGCAGTGGGCGGTCTATCGGCAGTAAATACCAATTGGCTGTCTTTTTGATGAAGGGTGTTAAAGGTATGAAAAAATTCTTCTTGAGTACGGTCTTTGCCGGCAATAAATTGAACATCATCAATTAGCAAGACATCAACATTGCGATAAGTTTTTTGAAAATCTTTTCCCCTGCCGCTGCGGACTGATTGAACATAGTCACTAATAAATTGCTCGGAGGTAATGTAGCGGATTTTAACATCTTTTGAGTTTGCCAAAACCGCATGTCCGATGGCCTGAATCATGTGGGTCTTTCCCAAACCAACACCGCCATAAATAAACAAGGGATTATATTTTTTTCCAGGATTTTTAGCAACGGACTGGCAGGCCGCATGAGCTAGCTCGTTATTTTTGCCAACAATAAAATTTTTAAATGTGTATTTTTGATTTAAACCAATCCGTTGTAAATCCTTTTGGACTTTTGGCGAGGGCGCGGCCTCCGAAACCGGTTTACTTGTTTCTGATGTCAGCGGCCTAGTGGTTTCCACCACATAGACTATTTTTTTAGCTTTGTCATCAGTAATATTTTTGAAGGCTATTAGTATTGCTTTATGATATTTTGTTTGGAGCCAGGTTTGGGTAAAAGCGTTTGGTACGCCAATAACAATTTCCTCCTGTTTTGTGTCGCAGGAAGAGATAAAAGTATTCTTAAACCAAGTATTAAAGTTTGGCTTGCTAAGCGTTAGTTCTATTTCTCCCAAAACCGCCTGCCAAAGCTCGTCATTAGTCATATGGTTACTATTTATTATTTACTATTCAAAAAATCACCCGAGAAAAAAGAATAGTAAATAGTAAATAACGAATAGTAAATTTGTCCTTAAGATGCCACTATTGATTTTTTAATTTATCTACCATCTTTTCAACATCATTCTACCATAAACAAACATATCATAAAACCCCATACAAGGCAAGCAGTGTGATAAAGGTGTGGAAATCCTGTGCATGAACAAATTTGGCTTGCTATTTTTTGAGATTTCTGGTAGGATATTGACAAGGTGGTGATTATTGTTAAATTGTTTTTTAATTCGCGTTGACAATGTAACAATTTTCCGCCAGAGGCGGATCAGCCTTTGGCTGAAATAATGTAACAATAGAAGTTCATGGCTTTACCAACTCAAAAACATACAAAAAGTAGAAAAAGGAAACGATTAGCAACCCTAAGGTTAAAGCGGAGAAGGTTAGCTAAGTGCCCCCAATGTAAAAAGGCAATCCCAGCGCATCAAGCTTGTCCTTTTTGTGGTACCTATGCCAACAAACAAGTTATAAAAATAAAATCCAAAATCGATAAGAAGAAAGCAGAGAAAAAAGAATAACAAATAACAAATAATAAATAGTAAACAGTAAGCTATGTCAAATCGACATCTAGCCCGGGCTCTTGCTATGCAAAGCCTTTTTCAATGGGATTTCAAGAGACAACAAGACGATCCAACAACCATTCTTGAACATAACAAAAACTCATTTGCTCCGTTATTTAAGGATGCGGGGTTTTCTCGTAAAATAGTTGACGGAGTGATAAAGAACAAGGAACAAATTGATGAGACAATAAAAAAGTATGCGCCAGAGTGGCCTATAGAACAAATTACCATAGTAGATAGGAACATTTTAAGGATTGGGGTATACGAATTGAAGTTTTCCGATGAGATTCCTCCCAAGGTGGCCATTAATGAAGCCATTGAGCTGGCCAAAACTTTTGGGGGTGAATCGAGCGGAAAATTTGTTAATGGAGTTTTGGGCAGTATTTATCAGAAAATAAAGGAAGGGGAGAGCAGCGGCGTTAAAACTAAGAGTGACGCTGGAGAGGGGTGAGCAGGCGGCGCTCCGATTGCTCTAATAAACTCTAAATACCTTAAATAGCGCGGATTAGTTAAAATTTATCAAATAGCATTATAATTATTTAGTGTATTGTCATCAGTCTTTCGTGTGCTTTCGCTTTAGTTATGAAGACGAAATTACATGAAAACCAGACTCATAACGGACACTAAATGTTTGCAGGGACATTATATTTATGAAGGATTTTTCTTCTTTAGAAAAAAAACTTGGTGTTAAATTTAAAAATCAGGATTTATTAAAGCAAGCCCTTGTTCATCGGTCTTATTTAAATGAAAATTCCGGTTTTAAATTAAGCCATAATGAACGTTTGGAATTTTTGGGTGATGCTGTTTTGGAGCTAGTGGTGACCGAGCATTTATATAAAAAATATCCTAATCCCGAAGGAGAACTGACCAATTGGCGAGCCAGTTTGGTCAATTCTAACATGTTAGCCGAATTGGCTCAAGAAGTGAAGTTAGAAGAATACTTATACCTTTCCCGGGGGGAGACCAAAGATAAAAATTCAAAAGCCAGGCAGTATATTCTAGCCAATGCTTTTGAGGCTTTGATTGGCTCGATTTATCTGGATCAAAGAATGGGGGCGGTAAAGAAATTTATCACAGAAAAGTTGATTTCAAAGTTAGATAATATTTTGGAAAATCAGCTGTATCTTGATCCCAAAACACGATTCCAAGAAGCGGCCCAGGAAAAAATTGGAGTTACCCCGTTTTATAAAGTGATTAAGGAGTCCGGGCCAGACCATGCTAAACGATTTATTATTGGTGTATTTTTAGAAGATAAAATGATAGCCGAAGGCGAAGGTATGTCTAAGCAAGAAGCCCAAGTTGATGCGGCGCAAAGGGCATTGGAAAAGAAGAAATGGTGAGTGTGGGGTAGTTGGTTAATAAAGTAGATTGTTAATAGAATTAATCAATAAATGTTTAAATTGACCATGATTTAGAATATCACGGCTTTTTATTTTTATAAAGAAATGATAAAGTAAGAATAATAAATAATATCAGCCAAAGGCTGATGAGCCTCTGGCTCAAATAGTAAATAATAAATAATGCAATATGATATTGCCGACCCTATTAAGAGAAAAGAAACTTTGGGAACAAGGCTATGAAAATATAGTTGGTCTTGATGAGGTGGGGAGGGGGCCTTGGGCTGGGCCGCTTTTAGCCGCGGGCGTGGTGGTTCATAGGAATCAAGCTTCAAGCGTCAATCGTCAAGCGATATTCAAGTATGTTAGAGATTCTAAATTATTGAGCTGGAGACAGAGGGAGATGATTTACAATGAGTTGAGTAGTTGTGATTGGTTGGATTGGGCAGTGGGTATTGTAGAGGTTGCGGAAGTTGATACCTTGGGGATTGGCGAAGCCAGTCGTTTGGCAATGAGGCGGGCAATCGGGCAATTAAGTTTACGGCCTGATTTTTTATTGATTGACGCCGTTAAATTGCCAGAATACACTCGGCAGTCCGAAAGTATTATTAAAGGCGATGTTCAGGTATTTTCCATTGCCTGCGCTTCCATTATTGCCAAAGTTATTCGTGACAATATGATGCGCGAGTTAGCGCAAAAATATCCGTATTGGGGGTTTGATAAACACAAGGGCTATGGCACGGCGTTTCATTCGGCGATGATTGAGAAGTATGGTGTGAGCGAGGCGCATCGGAAGAGTTTTAGGCCGATAAAACGTGTGTTGAAGTTGGAGTGACGGGGCGAGCCGCCTTTCGGCCCCGAGCTCTCCTTAAGTCTGAGCGACCTCGGAGTCGAAGACAAGGCCGAGGGGCAGCGAGCTCTGTTATCAGGGATAACGAAGCTCGTTGCGGCTCGCTTTGTCAGTCCGTCTTTCAGTCCGTCCTTCGTCAGTCCGTCCTTCGTCAGCCCGCTTTGTAGTTTTTGTGTAAATAAAAAAAATCCTTTCTTAGTATGTTTACAAAACAAAGTCAATAGTAGTATAATAAAGATAGATTTGCTATTCGTTATTTACTATTTAACTATTTCATTTTTTCTCAGGTGATTTTTTGAATAGTAAACAATAAACAATAAACAATAAACAAAATGACAAATCCAACAAAAATTCCGGGCGGCAACACTTTATTAGACGCGCAAAAAGTTTTAGAAACAGTTGGCATTACTCAAAATATGAAAGTGGGTGATTTTGGCTGCGGCGGCCTGGGTTATTTTACTTTGACCGCGGCTAAGATGGTGGGACGGGATGGCGTTGTTTATGCGGTTGATATTTTAAAGTCTGTGCTGGGGGGAGTGGCCGAGCGGGCTAAGGCTGAAAATTTGGATAATGTAAAAACCATTTGGTCAAACCTGGAAATTTATGGCGCTACAAAAATTGATAATGAGAGCCTGGACATCGGGCTTTTGATTAATATTTTGTTCCAGGCAAAAAAGGACTCTGATATTATTAAGGAGTGCTTGCGCCTGGTTAAACCCGGAGGCAAACTTTTGATTGTTGATTGGAAACAAACAGGAGCGCCGCTCGGCCCCCCGCCGCAGGAGAGGGTTAGCCTAGAAGGAATAAAACAGATAGCGCAAAATCTCGGACTTAAGGAGGAGCAATCATTTGAAGCTGGTCCGTATCATTTTGGCATTATATTTGTGAAGCAAGTGTAACTTATAGTAACTTGCTGTAACTTGCTCGGTCTCACTTCACTCGATTTTGCGTAACTTATTGTAATTTGTTGTTGCTTGTTGTTTTTACAATAAGTTACAATAAATTACAACAAGTTACTATAAGTTACGTTTTTAATTTATGCGCAGAAAAAGGCGGAAAATTCGAAAATATAAAGAAGAAGATATCCCTAAACGTCTGCAACGTCAAAGAAAGAAGAGAGTAGACGATGATTATGAGATGCTGAAACCAAATTTAAGTCCAGTGGTTAAGCGCTGGATTGTGATTGTGGTAGTTTTTGGGCTTGCTGTTTTATCAATTTTGGCTGTTTTGGGCGGCGCCGGAAAATTAGGTGGATATTTAAGGCAAGGACTTTTTCTGCTTTTTGGCTGGAGCGCTCCCATTTTTCCATTTGTTATGTTGTTTTTGGGTTATTTTCTTCTGACCCACAAAAAACGCAATTTGGGTCCTGCCCATTATATTGGTTTTGTTCTGTTGGTTTTAAGTTATTCCGGACTTCTGCACTTGTTTGTTTTGGAAGAGGGCAAAACCGTGATTGCCCAAGGCCGAGGCGGCGGCTATTTAGGATATGCGATTAGCTATCCTTTAAATCAATTGATGGGGGTGCTGGCATCCAGTATAGTTTTGATTGTTTTTTTACTGGTTGCCTTTTTAATTATTTTTGAATCGTGGATTGCCAAGGTTAAGGACAATGGTTTGGAAGCTGGCGCCTGGTGGCGGCTCAAGGGCGTTTTTTCCGGCTGGCGGGAGAGGTTTCAACCAGAGGAAGATGCCGAGGATTCGGCTCAAGAGCGAGAGCAGTATCCCGAGGGCGAGGGTCCGGAAACTAATCAAGATAAGGAAGCGCTGGTTTCAGTCCCGCATCCTGCCCGCGAGGCAGTAAACATTAAGAATGATAGACCAAGTTTTAAAAAGAATCTTTTTAGTCAGGCATCACCAGAGCCATTTATGCCTAAGATTGAGATCCCCATCAAACTTTTAAATGAAAAAGGGGGAAAAGCCAAGAGTGGAGATGTTGAAGCCAGTAAAATGGTTATCCAGAAGACATTGGCTAACTTTGGCATCTCTGTAGAAATGGGAGAAGTTAGTGTCGGCCCGACCGTGACTCAATATACTTTAAAGCCGGCCGAAGGCGTAAAGCTTTCCCAAATTACCACTTTGCAAAATGACCTAGCTTTGGCATTAGCTGCCCATCCCATTCGAATTGAAGCGCCAATTCCTGGAAAATCTTTAGTAGGAATTGAAGTGCCTAACAGAGTGGTGGCGATTGTCACCTTGCGGGAGATTTTAGAACACGATACTTTTAAGCAGCGGAAATCTAATCTTTCGGTTGTTTTGGGTAAAGATGTGGCTGGCCAGCCGTGGATAGCTGATTTAGGCAAAATGCCCCATCTTTTAGTAGCTGGCTCTACCGGCAGCGGAAAAACAGTGTGCCTTAACACGATTATTATTAGCCTGCTTTATCAAAATAATCCCGAAGAGCTGAAGTTTATATTGATTGATCCTAAACGGGTGGAGTTAACGGCTTATAATGGCATCCCGCATCTTTTAACGCCCGCGATTACTGATGTCGGGAAAACTATCAGTGCTCTAAAATGGGCGATTGGCGAAATGGAGCGCCGGTTCCATGTTTTGTCAGAGGTTGGCAAGCGGGATATTTATGCCTATAATGCCGTGGCGCCGGAGAAGATGCCGGTTTTGGTTATAGTTATTGACGAGCTGGCCGATTTAATGAGTGCTTCCGCGGCCGAAGTAGAGGCCTTAATTATTCGTTTAGCCCAGATGGCCCGAGCCGTAGGCATCCATTTATTAATGGCTACCCAGAGACCGAGTGTTGATGTTATCACTGGTTTGATTAAAGCCAATATTACCTCACGGGTGGCTTTTTCTGTGGCCTCAATTATGGATTCGCGAACTATCCTAGATACTTCTGGCGCGGAAAAGCTCCTGGGTCGGGGTGATATGCTTTATATTTCTGCTGCCCTTTCAAAACCCAAACGATTGCAAGGCGCTTATTTGTCTGACCACGAGATTGAGAGAGTGGTGCATTATTTGCGAGAAAGAGGTGAGCCTGATTATAATGCAGAGATAGTGGAAACTACCCAGATAGCCGGGAGACTTGGGGGTGCTAGCGGCGTTGATGTTGCCAGTGGCGACGAGTTGCTGGAGAATGCTAAGGAGACGGTGATGTGGGCTGGAAAAGCCTCAGCTTCGCTTCTGCAACGACGTTTGCGTGTTGGCTACGCTAGGGCTGCGCGCTTGCTTGATTTATTAGAAGAGCAAGGCATTGTTGGTCCGGCTGATGGGGCTAAGCCGCGGGAAGTGTTAAAGATTCCTGATGATGGAACGACAGCCGAGGTAGCTGAAGAAGATGAAGAGGAAGGCGAGTATGAAGATGACGAGGAGGAAGAAGATAATTAATAATTAATAATTGAGTATGGTGACTGGGAATGGTTTAATTATTAATTATCAATTATTAATTATCAATTATCAATACGCCATGTCTACCTTTATCAAGAGGAGGATTATTGCGCAAGAGACTTTGGGCGAGCACTTACGGAAGATAAGAGAGGGGACGGGATTGAGTTTGCGAGAAGTGGAGAAGGCAATTTGTCTAAAGCGGGAGTATTTAGAAAGCTTAGAAAGCGGGAACTATCTGGATTTGCCTGGGGAGATTTATGTTAAAAATTTTTTAAAGACCTATGGGTCTTTTTTGGGTTTGGATGAGGGGGAAGTAGTTATGTTATACGAGCAGGAGCAAGGAATCGTCAACCATGCCTTAATGAACCGTCTCCTGCTTGGCTCGCGGGATCTTTTTGGCAATAAGATTAAGCAAGAACAAGCCCCCACCATGAGGCAGGGCTTAAGATTATGGGGAATCACTCTATCCTCAATTATCAAAAGAATAATTATTTTAGTTTTGATTTTGGCTACTCTTGGATATTTGGGTTTTGAGATCAGGAAAATTTTGATGCCTCCGGACTTGACGGTTCTTGCGCCAGTTGATAATTTAATAACTAAGGAAACCTCCATTACCTTTATCGGCAGTACTGTCAGTAATGCGACAGTTATGATTAATGATCAAGAGGTATTGCATAATGTAGATGGCGGTTTTGAGGAAACAATTGATTTAAAGCTGGGATTGAACGAGATTAAGATTTCTGCTTTTAAAAAACATAGCCGGCCGAATGTTGTTTATAGGAGGATAATGGTGGTAGAGTAGGAAATTAAATACAAAATATAAAAATATTGTTAAATTGTTGTGATTGAGCAATGTAACAATTTAACAATGTAACAATTAATTTTGGATCTTTTATTTTTTATATTTTATTTTTTATTATAAAATCTATGCCAAAAGAAAAAAGGGAGGAAAAGAAAATCAGTGAAGAAAGTGATAAATTACAAGCTGCGGAAAATGCCATTAGTCAGATAAAAGAAAAATTTGGTGACGGTTCAATTATGAAGCTGGGCGAGGCTCATAAGACAAATGTTGATAGCATCCCAACCGGTTGCCTTTCGCTTGATATTGCTTTGGGCGTTGGCGGCGTGCCGCGGGGCCGGGTGCTTGAAATTTTTGGACCAGAAATGAGCGGTAAATCAACTTTGGCCCAGCATATTGTGGCCGAGGTCCAGAAGCGAGGAGGCATTGCCGCATATATTGATGCGGAACACGCGCTTGATCCTGATTATGCCAAAAAATTGGGAGTGAAAGTTGACGACCTTTTCATTTCCCAGCCAGACACCGGGGAGCAGGCTCTAGAAATTGTAGAAACCTTGGTGCGGTCCAATGGAGTGGATGTGATTGTGGTGGATAGCGTGGCGGCCTTGGTGCCCAAAAGAGAGATTGAAGGCGAGATGGGGGACCAGCACATGGCTTTGCAGGCGAGGCTGATGAGCCAGGCCCTAAGGAAGCTGGCCGGGATTATCGGCAAGACAAATACAGTGGTGATTTTTATAAACCAAATAAGAATGAAAATCGGGGTATTTTTTGGCAATCCGGAAACCACCCCCGGCGGCACAGCCTTAAAGTTTTATTCATCCGTGAGAATTGAGGTCCGGCGCTCTGCTTTGATTAAAATGGGAGAAAAAGTGATTGGCAACCGAGTCCGGTGTAAAGTAGTAAAAAATAAAGTGGCCGCCCCTTTTAGGGCTTGTGAATTTGATATTATGTATAATGAAGGAATTTCCTTGACCGGCGATTTAATTGATTTGGGGGTTCAATACGAGGTTGTAGCTAAAAGCGGCAACAGCTACAGTTTTGAAGGAGAAAAGCTGGCATTAGGAAGAGAAGCAGCCAAGCGCTCCTTAAAGGAAAACCCAAAGATGATAAGAGAGATACGGAAAAGAATTTGGGAGAAGGTGCGATTAGCAGAGCAAGAAGACAACAGGTAGTTTTATGACAGTCTTAAGTTGGACTTGTTAAAGTTGTATCAATACGGTAGTTAATGGGTTCGGCAAGCTCACCACAAATAGAGCTAATAATTTTAAAATACAAAAACCCCGTGGAGCGCGGGGTTTTTGCTTGGTAAAAAAGCCCAGTCCTTTTAAATGTGGACTGGGTTGTTTTGAAATTTAGTAGAGCTTATGGAGTAAGACGTAATCTACCCCATCGTAACTGAATTTACGCAAAGGGTGGAATTTTTTCAGTGGCGAAGTTTGTAACCAATGAGAGGAAATCAGGACATAATCTATCCTCCCTTTTTCTAAGTTTTTAGCAATGTCTTGTTCATTATTATCGCGTTTAATCGTAATGCACTCTTCAGGAAACCCGAGGAGCGCCTGCAGATGCAACTTGATGGAGTCGTCGTCAATTCGGGTTTGTACGACAGTGGCTACAACAATAGGCGTTTGTTCTCCTTCTCGCGGCATAGTAGCAACGCAACTTAAGACAAACAAACTGGCCAGCAAACACATTATTCTTCCTCGCAACATCGTTCACTATCCCCTTTCATTTTTCAATGATTTTGAAGTTTGGGAATCCTCCCTACATTCTCTCAACGTACTCCCCAGTCTCTGTGTTTATCCGTAATACATCCCCCTCTTTAACAAACAAGGGAACCTGGATTTGCATTCCAGTTTCCAAAGTTATAGTTTTAGTAACCGAACCCTGGGCTGTATCGCCGCGGATGCCGGGTGGCGCTTGGGTAACTTTAAGCTCAACTTTAGCCGGCAGGAAAATTGAAACCGGCGTGTTTTTAAAATCTAAGACATCCACATTTTGGCCTTCTTTTAGCAATCCGGCTTCCGTGCCCAGCTGTTCTTTGGTTAAGAAGAATTGGTCATAAGTTTCCTCGTTCATAAAGTGATATTCATCACCCTGGTTATACAAAAAATTGGCTTTACTTCGTTTAAGCTCAGCGGTTTCTACTTTGTCTCCTTGTTTATAGGTTTTTTCTAGGACTTTACCACTAATCAGACTGCGGATTTTTACGCGGACACTGGCACCGCCGCGTCCCATATGCTTGTGTTCGGATTTAAGTACAGCATAAGGTTCGTCATCGATTTGGATTTCAGTTCCTATTTTTAAATCGTTAATGGTTAACATGGCGTATTATTTATCTTTTCACTATCTTGAAATAAAAGGAATCAAACCCATAATGCGGGCTCGTTTAATGGCAGCGGCTATTTTGCGCTGATGTTTGGCGCAAAGTCCGCTCCGCCGTTTAGGCACGATTTTATTATAAGAAGAAATAAATTTTTGGAGGATTTGGATGTTTTGATAATCTATTTCTTTGATGCCGTTAATACAAAAGTAACACGGCTTTTCTTTGATGATAGTATTGGTTTTTCTAGGCATATTCTTTTTATTTACTATTTACTATTCACCGGGCAAGCGCCAGCGCTACCCCATAATAATTAAAGAGGAGAAAGAATAGTAAATAGTAAATAGTAAATTTATTAATTTACTATTTACTATAAACAGGAGATCCTAAAGATTAAGCATTATCTTGATTTTCTATACCTGGGGGTTTCCTAAAACGGTACTTCTTCTACATTAACTTCCTCGTCACCAGTTGGCGGTTGAGAGGCTTCGGACTGGGTTGGCTCTTCTGTTGGTGATGGAGGCGGTGTTTCGGTCATGGGTGCGGGTTCATTAGCGCCTTTCGTATCAAGCATAATCATATTATCAGCAACAATTTCTGTGCGATAGCGCTTGATACCGTCTTGGCCATCCCAGCTCCTTGTTTGCAAGCGGCCTTCAATATAAATTTTTGAGCCTTTGCGTAAATATTGACCGCAGATTTCTGCCAATCTTCTCCAAGCAACTATATTGTGGAACTCTACTGCTTCTTGTTTTTGACCGGCAGCATCGGTCCAAACTCTGTTAGTAGCGAGTCCAAAAGAGGTAACTGTGTGGCCCGAAGGAATAGTCCGAGTCTCTGGGTCGCGCGTTAGGCGACCAATAATCATGGCTTTGTTTAAATCCATACTTTTTTCCTTATACGAATAGCTACGAATAAATGACGAATAGCAACAAATTGCGAATTACGAATTTTTGAATCCGTGATCCGTGGCCATCCGTTTAAATCCGCGGCAATTCGTTTATAATTATATATCTTCTTCTAATATTTTATCAAGCTTTTTACCCAACTCATCCAGGCTGATTTTCGGTCTAGCTGATTTCTTTTGCTTGGTTGTTGGCCGGATCTCTTTTTGGATAGTTTCGGTAATTTCGGGGATTTTTTGATTCGGTATTTTTTCTAAAACAGCCTTGTTTTTTTCAATTGTTTTTTTTCTTTTAGCTTCACCCACTGTGGGTTTGTAGCCGCCGGGCCTTTTCTTAGTAACTTGAAATCTTAAAACCTCGGGAACGAGCTTGAGTTCTTTGGTTAATTTTTCTATAGTTTCGGGATTAGAATCAACTTCATTGGCAATAAAATAGCCATGCCGGACATGTTTTATAGGATAAGCCAATTTTCTTTTGACTAGTTTTTCCTCATGAACGATTTTGCCGCCAGTGGATTTGATCAGGTTATTTATTTTATCAATAATTGGCTTAACTTCTTTCTCGGTGAAGTTCACCGGAATAATGTAAAGCAGTTCATAGTGATTAAGCATATGGTCTTTGGCTGATTAGTTAATGATGAATAAAGAGAATGGTAGAATTATTTTACCACACCTTGTTGTAAAATGCAAATTTTAGGTATAATATAATAATGGGACCGCGCTTCCAATGTCAGATTATCAGATTAAATAATTATTATCAAACTATGCAACACTTTTTTATTTTAGGGAAAACCCCGGATTTGTCAATAGTTGAGCTTCGGGAAATGTTTATAAAAAAAACGTCTAAGCCGGGAGCATCATGGCGACGGCCAGGCGAGTCGGTATTAATCGTGGATTCGCAAAAAGAATTTGACCACGAGGCTATAATTAAACGTTTGGGCGGGACAGTCAAGGTGGGAAAAATTGTAAAACAGTTAAATCGTCTGCAGGAGATAGAACCCCAGGTTATCACCCAGTTGATTTTAAACCACGTTAGCTTGGAGAAGAAGATCTATTTTGGTTTTTCCCCAGAGGGTGGGACAGACCCCAAATTTTGTTCAGCCTCTTATAGAAGCGAAGGTGTTTTTAAAAAATTAGGATTGGCAGTAAAAAAAGGTTTAAAAGACAAGGGTATCAGCTCTCGTTTTGTTACTTCCAAAGATAAGAGCTTGTCTTCTGTGGTGGTCCAAAAGAACAAATTAGTTTCCCCTCGGGGCATAGAATTGGTTTTTATTTTTGATCGTGAGCAAGTTTTTATTGGACAAACTTTAGCTGTTCAGGATTTTAAAGATTATTCTTTTCGTGATTATGCCAGGCCTTCCCGGGATTTGAGAGTGGGGATGCTGCCGCCAAAGTTGGCCAAGATGATGATTAATATAACAGGGCTAAATTTTGATAAAGTTATTTTAGATCCTTTTTGCGGCGGAGGAACAATTTTGCAAGAAGCTTTGCTCATGGGTTACGAGCAGGTGATTGGCGGCGACATTAACCAGAACATGTTAGGAGGGGCTTTAAATAATTTAAGCTGGATTAAGGCTAAGTATAACTTACTTGATTTGAGCCGGCACTACCAGTTATATCGCAGTGATGCTTCCAAGCTTTCGCAGGTGGTTCCTCACGGATCGGTTGATGGTATTGTTACCGAGCCCCACCTTGGTCCGCCCCTAACAGGCAAGGAAAATGCCAAGCAATTAGTAAGGGTAACCAGCGAGCTGTCCGAGTTGTATGTCGGCGCTTTCCGAGAATTTAAAAAGGTTTTGCGAAAGGATGGCGTGGTAGTGATGGTTTGGCCGGTGTTTATTTCTAATCATTCTCGGCCTTCGCCTAAACATCCGCAGGCCGGAAGATTGTCCATTGATATTTTACCGCAGGTTGAAAAGCTTGGCTTTGAATCGGTCTTGCAAAAAGAGCAGCCTGATTTAGCCAAAACAACAGACCGGGGTTCTATTATCTATTCGCGGCCAGACCAGTGGGTAGCGAGAGAGATATTTAAATTTCGGGTAAAAAAATCGTAGAGACAAGGCAGTGCCTGGTCCCTACGGTTTGTCTAAAAAATAAAAAAGGACTCCATTACTTTTTAACTGGAGCCCTTATTGTTTTGTGACAGTTGGTCTATTGTATATTGATATTCTAAACGAATTAGCCATTAAGATGAATAAATGCCGCCATTGATCCTTGGATAGAGATTCGCATACTAGTTTCTCTTTTTTTTCTACCATGCCTTCCGACCATTCCGGATGAAGAAGGTGCAGACATTCATGAATTAGGGTTAGAAGTATATCCCACTTAGGATTTATATAGATTATCTTGTCTGATGGTTCAATTATTCCTTGTCTGGACGGGTTTGTATCAAAATCAATCTCATAGTTTTCTAATTTGAGAAGATTATATATTCTTCGCCATAATTTTTGGGCTTTATTTGCCATTTAATCCTCCTCTCGGCCGTATGTCGCGGCAGTTGGGATACTTTGGGAATCGTATTATTTTTATTACTCCTTTTTTTGTAGGGATGGCCGTGCCTGGTTTCCCACATATCAATCAGAATCTTTCGCGCTTCTCCACATAATGCATCCAGTGCCCAGCGGTCGGCTTCTTCTTGGTCGCCAATGCCCGCAATAACATGGGCGCGCTCGTGGGCAATAATAATTTCTCGTTTGACGGGCTCCAAAGCCATTACGGCGGTTGAAAGTAGAATACATGGTATGCCACCGCTTTTGTCGCTCAAAGCTATTTTCTCCTCCATATCGATTTCGGCTCCAAGGGCTTGGGCGCGTTTTTTAAAAGCCTCAAATTCTTTTTCATCTAAAGGAATGATCAATACATCGTTAGTCTTAGTCATGCGCATTTACCTCCACATTTGATTGTCAAAGTGCCAATTATAGTTAGAGAGTTTAGGGTTTTAAAACCCAGTCTAACTAAACTTAAAATTTTTGTCAATATTTTATTTAAAATGAAACAAACATACATCCCCGTCTTGCATTTCGTAGTTTTTGCCTTCCAGATGCATTAGGCCTTTCTCCTTGGCCAGGTGTTCGCCGCCAGCCCTAACAAAGTCCTGCCAGTTGATAATTTCCGCTTTGATAAAACCTTCTTCAAAGTCGGTATGGATTTTACCGGCAGCTTCCGGCGCTTTGGCGCCTTGGGAAATAGTCCAGGCATGGGTTTCTTTGGGTCCGGAAGCAAAAAAAGTAATTAGATTGAGCAACTTATATGAAGCAATAATCAGGCGGTCAAGCCCGGATTCTTGGATGCCTGCTTCTTGCATGTATTCTTTGGCTTCGGATTCTTCAAGCTCGGCAATTTCCGATTCGATTTTAGCGGAAAGAGAGATTGCCAGTTGTTGACCATTAAATTGGGAATCTGGTTTTTGTTTAATGTCCTCCTCATCAATGTTTATTACATAGAGCATGGGTTTTAATGTCAGAAGTCCGAGATCTTTGATTAGCTTTTGCTGTTCGTTTGATAATTCTACGGTTGAGGCTAGCTTGCCGTCATCAAGAGCGGTTTTTATTTTTTTATAGATTTCCAGCAATTGCTGCAGTTCCTTATCGCCGCTTCGGGCTTTGCCTTCTGTATCAGCAGCCCGTTTGGTTATTGTGGACAGGTCGGCCATAATCAGTTCAAGATTAATGATTTCAATATCATTTTTGGGATTAACTTCGCCCTCAATATGGGTAACATCAAGATTATGAAAGTTGCGGACAACCTGGCAGATTGCGTCAACCTCGCGGATATTGGATAAAAATTGGTTGCCAAGCCCCTCGCCCTTATGGGCGCCCTTAACTAAGCCGGCAATATCAACAAACTCAATCGTGGTGGGGACAATTTTTTCCGATTGGGAAATTTTTGCCAATTGCTCAAGCCGTTCATCAGGAACCTTAACCACGCCCACATTAGGATCAATAGTGCAAAATGGGTAATTAGAAGCGTCAACTTGTTTTTTTGTCAGGGCCTTGAATAATGTGGATTTACCCACATTAGGCAGGCCGACGATGCCGATGGAGAAAGACATAGATGTAGAAATTTTAAAGCTGGTTTTACTTTAGCAAAATATTGGTATAAATACAATGTTTTTTTTCTGGGAGTGATTATGTTATAATAAAGTCATGTTAACCGCCTTGATTCCAATTTTTATTTTCACTCCCTTGGTGGAGTTAGCGCTTTTGATAGAAGTGGGCCAGAGGATTGGCACTTTGCCTGCGGTTTTGATTGTGGTAGCAACCGGCGCCTTGGGCGCGATTTTAGCCCAGTGGCAGGGCGCGCGAGTCTGGAAGAGTCTGCAAGAAGATTTGCAGGCATTAAAAATGCCGACTGATAAAATTATTGAAGGGGCGCTGGTGCTGGTTGGCGGCGTGCTTTTAATTACCCCGGGACTGCTTACTGATGTGATTGGGTTTTTGCTGGTGATTCCCTGGAGCCGGACATTGGTACGGGAGCTGATTAAAAAGCGGTTTGAGCGCAAGATACAGCGGGCGAGGTTTAAGGTGATTGGATAATAAGCTTGGCTCGCTGACGCTCGCCTTCGCGTAATACTGTAGTAACTCAATGGTAATACAATAGTAACTCATTGTAATTTATTGTTTCTATGAATAATGATACTAAAAAATTTGAGGTTCTGGAGCATCCGGCGGATTTGAAAATAAGGGCTTGGGGCAAGGATTTAAAAGAAGTTTTTACTAACATGGCCTTGGGAATGATGCAAAGTATTAAGTCTAATGCTCAAGGCGCGGCCAGAACAGAGCATGAAGTTAAAATTTCCTCAATTAACCGAGAAAGTTTGTTGATTGATTTTTTAAGCGAGCTTTTATATTTGGTTGAGATCAACAGGGAGGTTTATTCTAAGATTGAAATTACTCAATTGAGTGAAAAATATTTACAAGCCAAACTTTATGGTGTAAAAGCGCGCGGTTTTGATTTGGAGATTAAGGCCGTGACTTATGGCGGGGAGGAGGTGAGGCGCGGAGGTGGCGGGTGGGAGGCGGTAGTTATCTTTGACATTTGACACTAGATTAAAATTTTGTTAGACTTAAAGCAGCTTAAAGTTTAACTTTATTTTTATGCCCGAGGCGCAAATTATCGGAGTAAAACAGCTTTATACCAACTTAAAAAAAATCTCCCAAAGAACAGCCAAAGGAGAAAGTTTTATTGTTGTTAGGCGCTCGCAACCACTTTTTAGGGTTATCCCTTACCAAAAGGAAGAGTCTAAAAAATACACCCTAAAAGATTTAGAGAAACTCCAGTTTAATAGTGGAGATAAAGATTTAAGTAAGAAAATTGACGAGGTAGTATATAAACATAAATAAAATTAGGTAAAAATATGATAATTCTAGATTCTAATATTTGGATAGCTCTTTTAAATATTGATGATTCGGATCACGCGCGGGCCCAAGAGTTAATGAAGGATTTAGAAGAGAATATTATCGTGACCGAACACGTACTTTTAGAAGTAGCAACTATAATTTCTCAAAAAGTTGACAAAGATACAGCTGATAATTTCATCAAAAGAGTGATTAGTACCAAAGAAATTGAAATTTTTCCCTCTTCCGAGGAGTTTTTAGATAGGGTTATCAAGTTTTATTTGTCAAAATCTAATAGAAATTTATCTTTTGTTGATTATTCATTACTTCTGCTTTCCAAGAGAATAAAGGTTATTACTTTTGATAAAATACTTAAAAAAGAACTGGCAAAAGTTTTATGATTAGCAAAAATGATTTAAAAAGAATAAGTGATTATCTCTGGGAAATACCCAGAGATTTTAAATCCGGCATGAAAGTGCCGGCGCGGTTTTATGCGAGCGAGAAAATGTTGGACCAGCTTTTTAAAGACCGGTCCTTGGAGCAACTAGTTAATGTCGCGACTTTACCGGGCGTAGAAAAATATGCATTGGCAATGCCGGATATCCACGAAGGTTATGGTTTCCCGATTGGCGGGGTGGCTGGCATTGATGCGGAGACCGGTGTGATTTCACCTGGTGGCGTGGGTTATGACATCAATTGCGGGGTCCGACTTTTGCGAAGTGAAAAAAGCTTTGATGAGATTAAGCATAAACTTGTTGACCTAGTTAATCAAATTCAGCGCGATGTGCCTTCTGGCGTGGGCCGAGGCGGTCGGATTAAGCTGGAAAAAGAATCAATGGATAAAATTTTGACTTTGGGAGCGAGGCGAGCAGTAGAGCTCGGCTATGCCAAAGAAGAGGACTTAGAAAATTGCGAAGAAAGGGGCTCAATGCCTGGCGCTGATGCAAGCGCGGTGTCTGACCGAGCCAAGAGGCGAGGTTATGACCAGTGCGGCACTTTGGGCAGTGGTAATCATTTTTTAGAAATCCAAAGGGTAGAGCAGATATTTAATCAAGAAGCGGCCAAGGTTTTTGGATTATTCAAAGACCAAGTTACAATTATGATTCACTCGGGTTCGCGCGGCCTTGGCCACCAAGTTTGTACTGATTATGTGCGGCTAATGCAAAGCGCAATGGCTAAGTATAACATCAGACTGCCTGATCAGGAGCTGGCTTGCGCACCTTTCAGCTCTCCAGAGGGTCAGCAATATTTTAAAGCCATGGCCGCTAGCGCTAATTTTGCTTGGGCTAATCGGTTGATGATGGCGTATTTAATTAGGCAGGCGTGGAAACAGGTTATTGGTCAAGGCGAACTTGAGAGTGTTTATGATGTGGCGCATAATATTGCTAAGATAGAGAGACATGATATGAATAGACGAATCAGCACGAATCTGTACACAAATCGCACGAATCACGAATCTGACGTGAATATAAAAGTTAAGGAATTGATTGTTCATCGGAAGGGAGCGACTCGGGCGTTTGGGCCCGGTAGCAAAGAGGTGCCGGAAAAGTATCGGGAGGTGGGTCAGCCCGTGTTAATCCCGGGCTCCATGGGTACGGCTTCGTATGTTTTAGCGGGTAGCGGCAAAGCTATGCAGGAAACTTTTGGCAGTGTTTGCCATGGCGCGGGTCGGCGAATGTCCCGAGCCGCGGCTAAAAAACAGATTGATGCTGGTAAGTTAAAAAAGGATTTAGAAGCTAAAGGCATTATTATCCGTTGCGGTTCTGCTCGCGGCTTGGCTGAAGAAGCGCCTTTAGCGTATAAAGATATTGATAATGTGGTGCAGGTGGTAGCTGAAGCTGGTTTGGCCCAGAAAGTGGCGCGGTTGAAGCCGGTGGGGGTGGTGAAGGGCGGGTAGGGGAAATAAATTTTTAATTTTTACTTGACACCCCTCGTAACCCTCGGGGTGTCATTCCAGTTCCGGTTTTGATGGATTGACATCGCGACCCTAAGGAGCGATGTTAAGTCAGTCCGGTTTTGGATTTGACATCGCGACCGCGAGGAGCGATGTTATCAGAGTCGTGTTACGTGTATCGTGTATCGCGCTCCCAAGTTATGCACAATTTTATTCTTGTCATTTCTTCAACAGTGCGGTATAATAAGATAATAGACATCAAAAACCAAATTAATTGATTTTAGGAGGAGCTTCCATAAGGAGCGTCTCCTTTTATTTTATGAAAGGTGATTTGACCCATGTCCAGATTATTTTTTGGTTTTTCGAAAAAGATTTTTTGTATTACAAGAATCTTGGCCTTATTTATTAGGGCGAGGACTTTTTTTATAAATGCGAAATTATGCGAAATATGCGAAACTACGAAAATGCGAAAACGTGATAGAATTTTTCGCATTTTCGTAGTTTCGCATCAATGAATACAACTAACTATTTAAATATTTACCCTGTGCCTTGAAAAGGTATGGGGTTAATAAAGGTCGAATGTCCCGGTTTACCGGGATGATTGAATAATTAAGTTAAACCTGCTTTTAAAAGCAGGTTATGGAGATAAATTATGAAAAAAATTCTAATTAGTTTATCAATTATTGGAGCAGTTGCCGCTATTGTCATTGGCGCGACTACTGCTTTTTTCAGTGATATTGAGACAAGCAGCGGGAATACTTTTACTGCTGGCGTTGTTGACATTGTGGTTGACGATCAGAATCCCTGGGATGAACATTCAGAACCATTTGTATTAGATGATATCAAGCCTTCTCAGACTAGATATATAGAGTTTACCATTAGAAATTTGGTAGAGAGCAATCCGGCTGATGTTTGGAAGCATATTAATGTTACCAGCCAGGTGGACGGAGTTATTACCGAGCCAGAATGTACTGAAGGTGGAGGAACTTGGATTTGGGAGCCAGTAACTCAAACTGGGACATGTGAAGGTGATTACGAGGAAAGGAATAATTTGGCTGCTTATATTATCTATGATTTGTATGTGTGTGAGGATCCTGCAACAGACAAATGTTTGACAGATGGAGATAGCAAACCTACTGATATCGGAGATTGGATACCAATTATTACAGAGGAGCAGTATGTGCGGCTTGATAATGTTAGTAGCGCTTGGATTAAATTAGGCCAATTAAACTCAGCTAAAGAATTGAAAGTCGTGCAGAGTTATCATTTGCGGTCTTGGCCAGATGCCCCAGAAGAAGAAGTTGGCAACTGGGCCCAAGGGGATATCTTGACTTTTGATATTGAAATTTATGCTGAACAACTTGGCGGTTATGGTCCAAAAGGTGAGCAAGCAATGCTTACTTTAGATAATAAAGATGAAAATTGGGACCCAGTTAGTGACGATATCAGCGCTACTTTGACCTATAAAACTTCAGGCGAAGAGTTTGATTACTCCTTAACTGGAACAGTACAGAATACAGACACTAACTATTGCTTGATTTATTATGCAGATCCATATCCAGGGAATGGGCCTGGAGGGACTGGCGGTGCTTTAATTGGCAGTGAACTATCTGATGGCGCTGGTAATATTACAATGTCAGGCACACCGGATCTTGGTATGGATCTCCCAAGTGCTGATGATGACAATTATCCAGCAGGAGCTAAGATTTGGTTAGTGCCTTGCGGCGAGTATGATCAAGCTGGGAATATGTTAACTGCTTGGAATCCAGCTGAATATCTATTTGAGATGCAATTCATCACCTATGATGATACGGGTATCTAAGAAATAAAAGACACCAGGTGTCCAAGAGGATACCTGGTGTCATGGATATAATTATATGAAAAAGATACTCGTTAGTCTTGTAATTATTAGTATTATCTTGATGATTGTTGTTAGTGCGACAGTTGCTTATTTTTCTGATAGTGAAACCAACAGAGGCAACACCTTTGCCAACGGTACTTTGGATTTACAAATAAGCGATCAGGATGACCCTTGGGGAGACGGAGTTACTGCTACTTGGGTAATGGACGATATGATACCCGGAGATATAAGCGCCAGGAATAGTGTTTATCTAAGAAATATTGGCAGTATTGAAGCCGATCATGTGGAGATAAGTGTTGAGAATATTACGACTGATCCCAATAATGAAGAAAGTGATATAGAGCATCCCACTATTGATAATTTGGATAAATGGATGGAGATTATAGAGATGTATTATAGCGGCAACAATGTCTTAATTGGTTTGAATGATAATAATGCTAATGGCTGGAAAGATTTAGATGATCTGGAATCTCAAGGGCTAAATGATTTGACTCCGTCTCCGTCTGCCAATAGCGGCAATATGAAAACTTTTACGATGCAGCTCAAGTTTAGAGAAGATATTGGCAATGAATTTCAAGGCGATGTTTTAGAAAGCACATTTACTTTCAGGCTGAATCAAGATGCCAGTCAATAAGCTTAAGGTCTTTTTTTCCTCCTAACAAAATATGTTGGGGGGAGGATTAAGATTTTAAAAGATATGAGAATTTTCAAAATTATTTATTACATTTTTCTTTCTTGTTTAGCAATTATTGCTTTACTTTTGGTCTCTACCATTTTTCCCATCACCGGAAATTTTAAAGTTCTAGTGGTCCAGTCGGGTTCAATGGAGCCGGCGGTTAGGCAGGGAGGGATTGTGGTTATTAAGCCCGCGACTGAATATCACGTTGGTGATGTGATTACATTTGGCAAGGCAAGCAGAACCGAGGCGCCAACCACCCATAGAATTTTTGATATCAAGGTTGAGCAAGGCAAAACAACTTACATTACAAAAGGTGATGCTAACAATGGTCCGGACAAAAGAGAAATTGCCTCAAGAGAAATTATTGGTAAGGTTTTATTTAATGTTCCTTATGTTGGTTATGCGATTGATACTGCCAAAAAACCCTGGGGTTTTATTTTGATAATTGTTATCCCGGCGCTAATTATTATTTATGATGAGGGGGTAAAAATTTGGAAAGAGATAAAAAGAGTGAGGAATAAGAAAACAAGAAAAAGAAAAATCAAACATTTTAGCCTCTAGACATTCTAACACAACTTATGATTAAGAAGACAACGGCAAAAAAGCCTGGCCAAGCAAAGGGCAAGACAAGTGCCAGAACAAGGACCAGGAAAAGAGTTAACAAAAATGTTTCTTGTGATGTTTGTAAGGTAAAGCCGGTAAAAAGAAAAATCGCGAAGAAAGACAAGAGCGGCCAAATCATTAAAAAGTCAATTGGCAAACTGACTGTTTTGTTTTTGATTATTAGCCTTAACTGGTCTGGGCTTGCGGCTATTGGCGAAACTCTGGCTTATTTTAATGATACTGAAACTTTTTTAGAAAGCACTTATTCGGCCGGCACTTTGGATTTTTCTTTGAATCAATTCAACGGCTTCTCTCCTGATGTTACTCCCAGTCAATCAGCGAGCAGTACGATTGAGCTGGTAAATAATGGGAATTTAGCTTTTCAGTATGAAGCTTCCACCAGCACTATTTCTGGAGACTTAGATTTGTGCAAAGAACTTTATCTTGAGGTCTTTTTAGAATTAGAGCCAATTTACAACGGGAGCTTGTCTGGGTTTTCTCTGGCTACTTCTAGTCTGACAGTAGCGAGTTCAACTACTCAAAGTTTAGATTTTATTGTTTCTTTGGTCAGCAGTACTTCTAGTCTGCAAGACAAAACCTGTAATTTTGATTTTGAATTTCGCGCTTGGCAAAAGGACCAGCCGAGTTACGATCCAAAAGCCGGTTTTTCTGATGCGGAAATAATTAGCAATACAGTCACCAGCGGCAATTGGGAATACATTGTAATTAATAAAGTTTATTATGATGTGGATGATGCCCATGGTGATGACCCAGCCAATGAATGGGTTGAGCTTTATAATCCCACTGATTCTTCAGTTGATATTTCCGGTTGGAAAATTTTAGATAATCATTCAGAAGACCTGATTCCCACGTCTACTAGTTCCATACCCGCTTTAGGCTATGCCATTATTACTGGGGCAAGCTCAACTTTTGATTATTGGGATATCCCGGACCAGGCAGTAAAAATAGTATTAGCTGATGGAAAAATTGGCAATGGGCTTGGCAATGATAATGATATGCTGATTTTATTAGATGATGCCGGCAATATTGTTGACCAAATGAATTGGGGTACTCCTATCAATGGCTGGCCCAATTATAATTCAAATCTTTGGGATCCCGGCGCTGCTAAAGTAGCTGAAGGTAATCTTTTAAGCAGAGAACCCAATGGCTATGATACTGACCAAGCTTCTGATTGGACAGAATTTAGCCTACCCAGTGTCACGGTTATTATTCCCAATGGCGGCGAGGTTTGGTATGTGGGGGCCACCTCTACTATAGATTGGCAAGCAACAAATAATAACGGCGATGACAATGATTTAAGCATTGATATTTATTATTCAGCTGACAGCGGCAATACTTGGGGAAATATAGCAACCAGCACGGAAAATGACGGGACTTATGATTGGCGCGTCTCGCTTTGCCTTGATGATGGCAGCGGCTCTTGCTATTGGGTGCCTTCGGCTAAGGCCCGAATAAAAATCGTGGCGACTGATTATACTAAGAATTTTATGCTCACGGCTTGGGACGAAAGTGACGAGGATTTTTGTCCGCCTATTCTTTATGATTCATTAACTGATGAAGAACTGGAGTTATTGGAAAAAATGGGATTACTGCCTGATGATTTTATAAATCAGGAGGCAACAGATAGCGATGAATTAATTCCGGAGACAAGCGAAGAATCTGAAGAAGATGGTGAAGAAATAGAGAAACAAAGAAATAAAGAAACTAAGGATGCGAATATCGCGAATAATGGAGAAAGTGAGGTAGAAGAACCAGAGATGGCTGAAGAGGATGAGGATGAAGCTGAATTTGACGAGGAAGAAGATGATGACCTTGGCGGCGCGGTTGAAGAAAGTGATAATAAAGAAGTTGAAGCTAATGATGAGCCGGAATTAGAGCTTATTGAAAATAACCAGACTGATATTACCGAGGCTAATGCTTTGAGTACCGAAGATGTGATTAAGGGAGATGATGCAGAAGATAGTGATAATCAAATAGAAGAGGGTGATGAAATTGATGCTCAAGATGAGATTAAAACTGATGAATTAGATGAGCCTGATGAGTCAGGCGAACTTGAGCAAGCTAAAGAACCAGAAAAGCCAGAGGAATTAGAAGGCTCCGAAGAACCAGAGCCAGTTGATGCGTCAAAAGATATTATCAATGAAAATGATGATGACATTGTTTGACACCCCTCGTAACCCTCGGGGTGTCATTCCAGTTCCGGGTTTGATGGATTGACATCGCGACCCCAAGGAGCGATGTTAAGTCGTGTTACGTGTATCGTGTCTCGT
Source organism: Patescibacteria group bacterium (assembly GCA_018896645.1). Lineage (NCBI taxonomy): Bacteria > Patescibacteria group bacterium. The sequence goes on from JAHIMF010000079.1 coordinate 32,443, forward strand.
GTATCGTGTTCCCAAGTTATCCACAACTTTTACCCCTATCTATATTGACAATATATTCGTTGGTTTGATAAAATATAAAAACATTTGAGAGATTGATCCCTTGATAAACTCGGGGTCTGCGAAAACAAAAACCTTTTTTATGGTTGTCTAATTAGTTCAGGAGGATTCAGGAGGAACTGAATTTTGCCCTATGCAAAAGCAAGCTTGTGTTATCCATACTTTCCGTGTGCGAAAAAAGGCTTTTTTAAATCCTTGCCTTTAATTATTGGCAGGGTTTTTTGTTTAACTAATTAGCCATTTAGAGCCATGTCAGATAATTTTTACATTTGGAGATGCGCTAAATGTTCCTGCCATTTGGCTAATATAGTGAAAATAGATGGCATGCTTAAGCAAGAAAAAAAATGTCCTAAATGCAAGTCTTTGAATACATTAACTTTGGCTAATAAAGAGATATCCATCCAGTGTAAAATTTTTGACCCGAGTATAAATGGTTATGGCGATGAAGAAGCAGAGGGTTATTCCTATTCAGCGCCGGGATAAAGGTCGGCTGTCCCTCCTGTCATCCCGAGCGAAGCCCCATTTCTCTGTCATTCCGACCGAAGCGACCCGCAGGGAGCGAAGTGGAGGAATCCCGACGATATCCTGTGGACGCTGTTGTGTTCCCATGTCCACGGTACATCCACGGGATTCCTCCACTCCCTCGTCCTCACTGCGGTTCGTCCTCGGTCGGTCGGAATGACAGAGAAATGGGGCTTCGGTCGAGATGACAGAAAAGAAAGGGTCGGTTGAGATAACACTTTAAAATAATATAATAGGCATACACGTTTTATTTACAAAACATAAACGCCTCTATAAAGAAGTAACTTTTCCTTCCTGTGTCTCCTTGGTCTAACAACTGGGGGGCCGGGTTTAAAGGTTATTTCTTGTAGGGGCGTTTTATAACTTTCAAAGGTCGATTCTTCCTGTTATCTAGAAATGGGAAGAAAAAAATATTAGTGATTAATCATTAGTAATTATCGAGCCATGTTGCGATTTTGTCCTTCTTTGGGAAAAAAATCCTTCACCTTTCGATAAACTCAAGGTGTGGGGGTAAAGGTCGAGAATATTCTTATAAAGAAGGGGTACAAAAACGTATAATATTATATGGCTTGAAAAGGAAAAAATCTATGAAGAAATTAATTGTTTTATCGTTAGTCTTGGTAATGTCAATGAGTTTGACATTATCTGCTACTACTGTATCTGCTACTGAACCCCCTTGTGATGGTGAAGTTTGTACTGAATTGACTAGGGGTGTTAGTGGCGGAACTGGCCCAATCATCAAAGCTAAATGGGAAATGCTTCGTCAGGGAAACTGGCATGGTACTGGTACCATTCTTGATCCTTATCGCCTTGATGATTTTACTGCTGCTGGCGCTCAATTTACTCCACCAAATGTTTGGGGTGCTAATATGGATTACGCTGTGTGCGCTATTGTCACCGATCCAAATGGTGTGGCAGATATTGATGGCGTTTATGTGGATATTTATTATCCACAAGGTATTGCGTTCCATTATGCTTATCCGGCCAATACAAGTTATAATGGAAAACCAATGGTTGCGGATGTAATAAATGGCAGCTCTCAAGATAAAGGCGTGCATGGCTGCGGAGAATTTATTGAAGAAAATGAATTATTGCCATTACCAAAAATGGATGGCTATAATTTATTCTGTGGTACAATTCGAAATGACAATAGTAATCTTCCAAAATTCTTCCCAATGGACCCAGATACCACACTTTATAACTATGATGAAATCTGTGGCGCCACGGGTGAGTTAATGAAAGAGACGGCTAAGGTTTATTGCGATGACAAAGATTTAACTTGGGAAGACCCGGCTGGTAATTATAGAGTTGAAGTTTTTGCTCAAGACAAAGCTGGTAATTTCAGCTACCTATCGCAAGATAAATCTGATATAGATTATAATGAGTTTACCTATTTAGAAGCTCAAGGTTATGACATTGATTTTACTGCTATTGATTATGGTGAAGTAGCGCTTAATAGCCACAAGATTATTTCTGGTGACTTAACTTGGGGTAATAATGTGCCATCAATCAGAAATACTGGTAATGTCCGACTGTATATATCTATAAACCAAGATGATATGGGCTTAGGCAAAGTAGGCACTACTTGGAATGTTAAGTATGATGCCAGAATAGGTAATGAACAACTTGATTGGAAATGGTATTGGCCAGAAGTCAATACTAAATTAGAAGACATTCTTGACTTGTCTGAAATTGAAGAAATGGATTTCTCTGTTTTGATTACCAAGTTCCCTTCAATTAGTGCTACATATACGGGCGTTATGGATTTAAGCGCTAGTAAAGCTGTCTTTAGAGGTTGTATACCTCAATAAGATTAGAATCCTTTTGGGAGGTCGGTTTATTCGGCCTCCTAGAGGAGCTTGGGTCTGAATAATTTTCGGCCCCAGACTTCTCTAAAAATTAATTTTATCCTTATGCAAAAAACACTTGTCTGCTTGCATGGCGGGAAACTTAGAAAAATTTTACTAGTTGTAAGTATTCTGGCTCTTGTCCTTGATATTGGTTTTCTGACCGCTCTTATTGGTACGCCAACAACCTTGGCCCAAGTGGCTCCTATCTGTCCCAATCCGGGTGATATTGTAATTAACGAAATCATGCAAAACCCTAACGCTGTCTTAAATGGTAATGGCGAGTGGTTTGAGGTTTATAACCCGACCGGAAGCGCGGTTGATTTGCAAGATTGCGTTATTAGCGATAATAATGGCGACAGCCATGTGATTGACCCGGTAATCAATGTTGACACTTCAGTTGTGCCTGCTGGCGGATATTTGGTTTTGGGCCGGAACCCGGTTAC
>JAHIMF010000080.1 GCA_018896645.1 Patescibacteria group bacterium
TAAAAAATCTTACCGTTAGCATCAGGGATTTACCGGAAGAATGGGAAGGAAAAACCATTGTTCAACTTTCCGATATTCATTTAGGACAAATCATTGGAACACGTTTTATGAATAGAGTGAATGAGAAAGTGGATGAAATTAACCCGGAAATAGTGGTTATTACCGGCGACCTTTTTGATGGAATGAACAAAAGCTTGGATTCTTTTATAAAACCTCTAAACAATATTAAAGCAAAAAAAGGAGTTTATTATGTAACCGGAAATCACGAAACATATATAGGCGTAAAGAAAGCGCTGGACACTCTTGAGAAAACCGAGATTAATGTTTTAGATGATGAGGTGGCTCTAGTAAATGGCCTGCAGATTATAGGAGTAAGCTATCCGGGTCTAGAAAAGGACATTGCAAATGACAAAAATTATAATTTTAATACTCCAAGCTTATTGCTTTATCATGCTCCAACTGATATTAGAATAAAACAGATTGATCATAACAATATGTATTATTCTCCAAAAATTAATTTTGATTATGCCAAAGAGCTGGGTGTAGATCTACAATTATCAGGCCATACGCATAAGGGGCAAATTTTCCCTTTTAATTTTATTACTAATTATATGTATAATGGTTATGATTATGGTCTTCATAAAGAAGGATATTTCTCTATATATATAAGCAGCGGTACAGGCTTTTGGGGGCCAGCCATGCGAACTGGATCAAGATCCGAGATAGTTGCAATAACCTTAAAGAAAAAATAGCTTCTTGCTTTTATTTTAAAAAATATATAAGATTACAGAACTGCCCTTCTCTAACATAAATTGCAAAGCATAATTATCCGCAATAAAAAAATCAAAAAATAATAAAACTAAATTCACACTCTATGAAAATTCTTTTTGTCTATCCCGAATACCCAGAAACTTTTTGGAGTTTTAAGCATGCTCTAAAATTTATCTCTAAAAAAGCCGGCCATCCGCCATTAGGTCTTTTAACCGTGGCCGCCATGCTGCCCAAGCACTGGGACAAAAAATTAATAGATTTAAATATTGAAAAATTGGCTGATGAAGATATCTGCTGGGCTGACTATGTGTTTATCAGCGCCATGTCTATTCAACAAGAATCTGCCAAAAGAGTAATCGCTCGTTGTCAGGAACTAGGAACCAAGATTGTTGCTGGCGGCCCTCTTTTTACCACGAATTTTAAGGACTTCCCAGATGTCAACCATCTCCTGCTTGGTGAGGCAGAAAATACTTTGCCGCTCTTCCTAGAGGACTTAGAAAAAGGCCGTCTAAAACACCTTTATTCATCAGCTGAAAAACCCAATATTCAGCTAACCCCGCCGCCTCTTTGGGAGCTGGCCAATATGAAAAAATATGCTTCAATGGGCATTCAATATTCGCGGGGCTGCCCCTTTAATTGTGATTTTTGTAATGTGACTGCTCTTTTTGGCCGCAAGATGCGATTAAAAACTAAAGGGCAGATATTGACTGAACTAGAAAATTTGTATTCACGGGGTTGGCGAGGTTCTGTTTTTTTTGTTGATGACAACTTTATTGGAAACAAATCTGCCTTAAAAAAAGAAATCCTCCCGGCAATCATCTATTGGGAAAAGGAAAAAAAATATCCCTTTTCTTTTAACACCCAAGCTTCAATAAATCTGGCAGATGACGAGGAACTAATGCGGCTGATGGCTGATGCTGGGTTTGGCGCTGTTTTTGTGGGTATTGAAACTCCCAACCAAGAAAGCTTAGCCGAGTGTGGCAAACTTCAAAACAAAAACCGCGATCTAATAGCCAATATCAGAAAAATTCAAAAATTCGGCCTAGAGGTTCGAGGAGGTTTTATTCTTGGCTTTGATAGTGACCCGTCTTCTATTTTTGATAGAATGATTTTATTCATTCAAAAAAGCGGTATTGCCACAGCTATGGTCGGTTTATTAAACGCCCCTAATGGCACTAAGCTCTATCAACGATTGGTAAAAGAAAATAGAATTATAAAAAATTTCTCTGGCGACAATACAGATTTCTCAATCAATTTTATAACAAAAATGGATCGCAACGTTCTTCTTGCTGGCTACCAAAAAGTTGTTTCTAATCTTTATTCACCAAAACAATATTACGAACGAGTTAAAATTCTGCTAAAAAACTTTACTCCCCCTAAAAAAGGTAAATCTCAATTTCATTTTTATCATATTAAAGCCCTTGTAAAATCCGTTTGGTTTTTGGGAATAAGAGAAAAAAGCCGAAAACATTATTGGAAACTTATTGTTTGGTCTTTATTTAGACGGCCAAAACTTCTTCCCCTGGCGATAACTTTAAGTATCTATGGCTCTCATTTCCGCAAAATCTTTGCCGCTTATGGAAATCTATAACGAAATCATAAAAACATAGAAAGCTATATTAAAAAATAAAAGATGAATCTAAAAAAATACTTAAAAGAAACTTTTGACGAACATGGCCACAAAAAAAGCCCGAGATTTTCTTCTAACTTTAAAAATTTTATTATTGATATAGATGGCGTTATCTGTGAAGACATTCCTAATGAAGAGCCTGAAAGAATGAAAATTGCTTCTGAAATTCCTGGCGTTAAAGAAAAAATAAATAAATGGTATGGCCAAGGCCATATCATCACCTTTTTTACCTCTCGCACCCCCAGTCTCAAAAGCGTCACGGAAAATTGGCTTAAAGAACATGGTTTTAAATATCATCACATAATTTATAGCAAACCAAGGGGTGGAAATTATTATTATATTGATGATGGTTTTGTGAGGGCAGCTAAAAAATTTAATTAAAATATACATCGACTTCTTCGATGGATTTCCTTAAGATTAAATATGAACACCTACAACCTCATCCTCAAAAGAAGGACAATCAGAAAATTTCAACAAAAAAAACTTCCCAAACAAGTTTTGCTTGATTGTCTTAACGCGGCCAGATTAGCGCCCTCGGGAGCTAATCGGCAGCCTTTGGAATATATATTGGTCGCTAAAAACCTTGAGTCAGTATTTAATTGCACTCACTGGGCGGGTTATCTTGACAACAGCGCGCCCCAACAAAATGAGGAGCCGATGGCTTATATCATCATCCTTTCCCACAAAAAAATTAATCCAGAGCCTAAATATGATGTCGGCTTTGCGGCTGAAAACATTATTTTAACTGCTTTAGAAAAAGAGATTGCCGGCTGTGTTATTGGTTCTTTAGACAAGGCTAAACTGGCAAAAATTTTAGACATTCCTGAAAGTTATACTGTTGAATTAGTGATCGCTTTGGGCTATCCCAAACAAAAGTCAGTGGCTGAAGAATCTAAAGGTGAGCTTAAATACTGGCTTGATGAAAAAAATGTCTTACATGTGCCAAAAAGAAGGCTGAAAGATATACTGCATGAGGAGAAATTTTGAATTTTAGAAAAAGAAAAAGCCGCGCTATACTAACACGGCTTTGTTTTATTCTACTTCCCTAATTCATAGGGTTGGTAGACATCCAATACATGTTTATACGAACTCCTTTTTATTATTGCTTTTAACGCAACTATGCGCCGCTCGCTCACTCAAATCAACGATATGCTCAAAAAGCTTACCTGTCCCAACTAAAGTCACTGGCGTGCCGGTCTGCGCTTCAACCTTGGTAATTAATTCCCAAACCTTAGGGGTCAATCGCTCACGCGTTGTAACACCTTCCACTTCTGGATCATAATGCTCGCAAAAAGTAAGAGCAATTTGTGTTGGGCTATTGAGTATTGCTACGTAACGCAACAGACCCCAAGGGATTCCAACGGCTTTACGTCGTAGGCGGCCAGTAACTACGCCATGCTCCGCAATACCACGCTCTTTAATCTCGTCGGCGCTTAACTCGTTGGGCAGGGGACCTTCGCCTACTCGTGAAGGTAGAGCTTTGAGCACCATCACTGCCTCACTAATATTCTGCCAGCCTAAACCAATCTGTGCGGCCGCTGCCAGGCTAGTACAATCACCGGAAGTCACATACGGATAATCCGGGGATAAACCCAATGACAGCAAGGCGCCTTGTGAGCCCTCAACAATTACAGTGCCAGAACGCGCCGCCTTATTCACTAAATAAGCAACATCAGTAACATATGGTTGTAAACCAGCAATATCCTTAGCCTGTCCAGCCTTACGCAGTACAAAATCAGCACGAGCCGCGCCGGAACCACTACAAGTGGAACCAATCTTTCCGCTCAAATGAGCACTCTCTTGTTCCTGCTTGATATGCTCTTCGGTGATAATCGGACAACGGTAATCAACCCTTGCCCGATCCTGCAAATGATACTTTTCCACCTCTTCTTGGAAAATACTGGGGTTAACCGCAACCCCAGCACCAACAGCAACCATTGTAAGAGGATTAAGAAAACCTAATGGCAACTGCCGTGTGCTAATTAATTGCAATTCTTTAAGAGTACCGAGATAAAGACTGTGCCCAGCATTTGTACCAATCCCAGCACGAACACATAATTCCGCATTCTCGCGACGCGTCAAATAGGCAGAAATCTTGCCTTTGCCAGAATCACCCCAAAAAGCATCAACAATAATAATCGCTCCCATTTTGTTCCTCCCTTGTGAACTATTGTTTGATTTAAAGAGCAACCCCCGCACAATAGTATATAATACCCTTTAAAAAAATACAAGACGCTAAGGCTAATAAAAAAACAAGGCAAATCTCGCCTTATTTTTTATACTTTATTTTTATATTATTAACTCCTTAACTTTATTAACAATTGTATTAACCTTGCAATAATTAGTTATCAATTATCAACAATTGTCAACCAACTTCTAATTTTTCATATCCTTCCTGCACGCACATCCCATTATGCTCCGCTTTACTCTTCCCTAATTTTTTCAAAAATCCCTGAACCACTGCTTGTTTCATTGATTCCAACTCAACCACACCAATAGCTTTAACCAAAGCGCCCAAAAGCGCGGTATTTGGCGAATCTCGGTTAATTAGTTTTAAGGCAATAGTCGAAGCATCCAAAGTATAAACCCTGCCTTTAAATTTTAATTTTTTTCTAAAAATATCAGGGTGCTCTTTAGAATTAACAATCAGGGTTCCATCACTACCCAGGCCTTCTATTACATCAACAACGTCCATCAGTGTCGGATCCAAAACCACCACGGCTTCGGGGCTGGTCACTGGCTCATGCGTAATAATTGGGTCATCGGCAATCCGGGCATAAGTCCGTACTGGCGCCCCGCTCCGTTCTGGCCCATAATCCGGATAGGCTTGAATGTGCTTGCCTTCAGTAAGCGCCGCCTCAACCAAAAACTGGGAAGCTGATTTAGCTCCCTGACCGCCACGACCATGAAAACGTACTTCGAACATAGTTTAACATTTAATCATTTAACATATATCCATTTATCATTTTTTTATTAATTTATTGGTTTATTAATTTAGGCTTAATGGTCAAAAAGTGTTGGTGATTTAACCTTTATCAAGATATTTAAAATGGATATACCAAGTAAGAAAAGAAGCTCTTTTGTCTTTAGTA
>JAHIMF010000081.1 GCA_018896645.1 Patescibacteria group bacterium
ATAATAGTAACTTTCTTTCTTGGTGAATACTATGAGCAATAGAGGAAAGATTGCCAAAGAGAAATAAAAAGGTGTAGACTTACCTATATAAACAAAAAACTAAAATTTTATTGCAAAATTATTTTGGATTTAGTATAATATTGGACGTCAAAGAGTGTTACTCTAATTATGCTATCAAAAATTGGAAACAATGCTAAGAGTAAAAAATATGAGGAACAAATATGATTGGAGACAATGTAAAGAAATTTAGAAAGAAGAAAGGCCTTACACAAGATGGCCTTGCAAGAAAGGCCGATATTCCTTATACTACTTTAATAAAGTTAGAATCCAATGTTGTTAAAAAACCTTCTGTTCAGACAATAGCGAAGATTGCCAAAGTATTAAATATCAGCATAGAGGAATTAATAAGGTAAATTTATGGCAAGCATAAAAATCAGTGGTGAGATCAAAAAGCATTAATCACATTGCCTATCATCAGAATTGAGATAGGTGAAAAATCAGAGAACGGTGGTGGATTATGGGTTGATCGGAGAAAGCTATAACAAAGGTCGGTTTTTTTAACATTTAACCATTACAGGAGGCAAAAAAATGAAAAAGATAATTGATAGAATGAAACTTATTTTTGCGATAGTAATATTAGCAGGAATGATTATCCCGTCAAATATAGTCTTGGCAGGAGCCTCGGGACAACTCCAAGCCTCGGAAGAAACGAAAGTTGACTATAAAAAAGCTGTAACGAACCTGAAGGATTTAATCAGCAATACTCCGTCTATGAAACAACAAATTGACAAAGCCTTAAAAATACAGCCAAAGAATTCATACTGGGGCGGTAAAACCTCCGATGATTTTGTAAAATTCTTCGAGGAATGGCTCGTTGAAAATCCTGTCCCTGAGGATCCTGCAAAATATATAAGACCTTTTGATGAACTTGCCAATTCAGAAGCTGGTGAAATTCTCTTCAATAATAATGTTTTCAGCTCATGGTTTATTGCCTTTGTCAATGCCAAGGGTCAATATTTAGACACAGCCTCCTCAGCCGCAACCATGGACCAATGGATGTCGTACCCTGATGTAAAAATAAATGATTACATTGTGCCTAAAGGAGGTTTCAAAACTTTTAATGAATTCTTCTTGCGGCCGTTCAAACCCGGGGCCCGACCGCTTGACGGCAAGAACGACCCTTCTGTCATCGTCTCTCCGGCGGATGGTACCGTCTGCCAAATCTACGCAGAGGACCTGGGCACGAACTTTAAAATAAAAAGAGATGTAATAAACATCCGGCAGGCGCTTAACAACAGTCCTTATGCCGATAGATTCATTGGTGGACTAGTTTTAGATATCTTGTTATGGTTTACCGACTATCATTACTTTCACTCACCTGTATCTGGCAAGATCGTTGAAGTCGGCGAATACGCTGGCTCGTATAATTATAACTTTGCGAATGTAAACTGGTACAAACAACTCGCAAAACACAAACGAACGTGTTATCTAATTGAGACCAAGGAATTTGGACTGGTGGCCATGATCCCGGTTGGGTTCTGGGGTGTTGGGTCAATCATAACTGAGCCTAAAGTTAAGGTTGGGAATTATATTAAGAAGGGAGAAGAAATTGGCCATTTTAAATATGGCGGTTCTTCAATTCTATTGATTTTTGAGCCTGACGTCGTAAAATTCACACTTTCCATTCCCGTTCAAGTTACTGGAGATGAAGGCATTTCGGTTAAAGTCAGACAAAAGATCGGCATATCGACAAAGCCTGCTTCCAGATAAGAGTTTTCTTTGTCCGGAAGGCTACGCGGTCCGCGTAAAATCAATGAAAGCTCCTCTAATGGAGGAGATGAAGATAAAAATTGTCAAGGGGAAAATTGTCAAGGGGACGGTTCTTTTGACAATTTTCAAGAGCCTATATTTACCTCATTGAATCGTCACCAGTGGTTAAAAGAATTAGTTTTTTTAAATTTTTCTACATCTTAATATTAATACGACAAAGGTTTTAAAAAATTATTCTTTTTTTAAAAAATAGTTGCGAGATGCATTAGGTATAAATCAATCGG